>JBFRWL010000538.1:0-8212 GCA_051439565.1 Prochloraceae cyanobacterium | reverse complement strand
CATACAAGTTGATCCAGTTGAACGACGCACTAAGATCGACCAGCAGGTAAAAACTGCCGCCGAACAAATAGGTGGTATTGCGGATATCTTTCCTGACTTACTCGCAGAAGTAACTAACTTAGCCGAATGGCCCACAGCAGTTGTAGGCAAGTTTGACTCAGAATTTCTCAGCTTGCCATCTGAAGTCATAACTACGGTGATGGTGACTCACCAGCGCTATTTTCCGGTCAAGACATCTGGGAAAAATAATAGCTCCCTCCTGCCTAACTTTATCACTATTGCCAACGGCGATCCTGCCAAATTAGAGATCGTAGCTGCTGGTAACGAACGAGTAATTCGAGCGAGATTGGCAGATGCTCAGTTTTTCTATACCGCCGATTGTTCTGAACCTTTAGATACCTATTTACCCCAATTGGAAAACGTAACTTTCCAGGAAGATTTAGGTTCAATGCGGGATAAAGTAGATCGCATCATCGAAATTAGTCAGCAGATTGTCGAACACTTAGAACTAAGTCCGCAGCAGCGCAGCGAGATCGACAGTACCGCTTTATTGTCTAAAGCTGACCTAGTCACGCAAATGGTTTACGAGTTTCCCGAACTGCAAGGAGTCATGGGGGAAAAATATGCTCTAGTCAGTGGCGAATCAGAGGTAGTAGCTAAAGGAATTTTTGAGCATTATTTGCCACGAGGAGCAGGGGATTTGATGCCGGAAACTCTTACGGGTCAAGTAGTGGGTATAGCCGATCGCTTAGATACACTGGTGAGTATTTTCGGTTTAGGCATGATACCTACTGGTTCTTCCGATCCTTTTGCTTTGCGTCGTGCGGCAAACGCTGTCATTAGTATTATCTGGAAGGCTGAGTTAGGGATTAATTTAGAGGAACCGATCGAACAAAGTGCCGCCGATTTCCTCAAATCTCATCCCGATCGCCAATCCCCGGTAGCATCCCTACAAGAGTTTTTTCTTCAGCGCATTCAAACTCTACTGCAAGATGAATTGGGAATTGATTACGATCTGGTTAATGCGGTGCTGGGAGACAACGACCCAGAATACGCCCAACGAGCTTGGCAGGATGTACTAGACGCGCGCGATCGGGCTCAATTTTTACAAGCTATTCGCAACAATGGCAAGCTAGATGAAATCTACGAAACCGTTAACCGTTCCACTCGTCTAGCAGCTCAAGGGGATTTAGATACTCAACAACTAGATCCAGTAGCAGTAGTGCGTCCAGAACTATTTGAAAAACCCTGCGAACGAGCTTTTTACGATGAGTTGGTGCAGCTAGTCCCCAAAACTCAAGCATCTCAACAGGAGCGCAATTATCAACTATTAGTAGACGATTTGGCAAAAATTGCTCCAGTTGTCAGTAACTTCTTTGACGGACCAGAAAGCGTGTTAGTAATGGATAAAAATCCAGAAATAAAGCAAAATCGCCTGAATTTATTGGGATTATTACGCAATCACGCCCGAGTGATTGCAGATTTTGGTGCAATTGTCAAAAATTAGCAAGCTGCTACTGCCGCTTCTCCTCCTTGTCTCCCTCTGTTATTTGCAAGAACTCAGACAACGAGGATCGAGTAAAGTCGCTTTTTCTGGTTCTCTGGGAAACCAAAATGCCGTGCGCTTGCAAAATTCCACCAGCATTAGCATAACTGGGACTTCAATTAACACGCCAACTACTGTTGCCAAGGCAGCACCAGAGTTTAATCCAAATAACATTACTGCCGTAGCGATCGCCACCTCAAAATGATTACTAGCTCCAATTAACGCCGCAGGTGCAGCATCTTCGTAAACTAAATTTAGTTTCAGTGCCCCTACATAAGTAATCAGAAAAATAAAGTTGGTTTGAATTAATAGTGGTACGGCAATCAGCAGGATGTGCAGGGGATTGTTGACAATCAGGTCTCCCTTGAAAGCGAACAGCAGAATTAAGGTCACTAACAACGCTGAAGTCGCTATTGGGGAAAGATAATGAAGGAACTTAAGCTCAAACCACTGTCGGCCTTTATGTTTCAAAATCCAGTAACGGCTATAGATGCCTGCTGCGAGGGGAAGTCCGACGTAAATTAGCACCGAGAGGACGATCGTTTGCCAGGGAACAGTCAAGTTATTAGCAGAAAGCAGCCATTTCCCTAACGGCGCATACAAAAATAGCATCGTTAAAGAATTAACGGCTACCATCACCAAGGTATGTCCTTGATTGCTATAGGAAAGATAGCCCCACATCAGTACCATTGCCGTACAGGGAGCAATGCCTAACAAAATAGTTCCCGCGATATAGGAATTGGCGAGGGTAACTTCCGTACCTCGAATTACCTCGGTGGAACTCAAGAGTGGACTAAACAACCAGCCGAGGAAAAACTGAGCAAACACTACCATCGTAAAGGGTTTAATTAACCAGTTCACTACCAAGGTAAGAATTACTGGTTTTGGGGTTCTTGCTGCCCTCAGTGTTTGAGAAAAATCAATTTTCACCATGATGGGGTACATCATGAAGAAAAGACAAATCGCAATGGGTATGGAGACGTTATGAAAGCTCATAGCATCGAGCATCTGAGCAACCCCAGGCAAAACTCTTCCTAAACCAATTCCTGCGATGATGCACAAAAACACCCACAACGTTAGATATTTTTCAAACAGGTTTAGCTGTCCGCCAGCTTTAAAGGCTTTAGGATTTACGCGAGAACTTGTATTGCTCATTATCATTCAAAAAAAAATTGAAATATAAATATCTATACAAGGAATTTTCCTTAGGCTTTAAGGTACTTATAGCGAGTACAGTATAGCTATATCTTTTCAAAATTACAAATTATAGGGATTTACTTTGATAAATGGATCCTGCTGCGAACGCGCTCTCAAAGAATTTTTTATTTAAGAAATCTTTGAAATATACTGCCCCATTTCTCCATCCTCCACAGCACATTAACCCCACACTTCCCCCTCCTCCAATCCCAATCGCCACTACCATTCGCTTTATCTTCGTGCATTCTGCTAGTACTTAGTCAACACACTTTCTCGCGGGTAGCATGGGACTGAAACGTCGATATTCGGCTAAATACTGTTCGAGAACTGCAAGCTGGGGCAAATTGAGACTGTAGTAAATCCACCGTCCTTCTTGATAGGAACGAAGGAGGTTGGCTTCTTTGAGTTTTTTGAGATGAAAAGATAGTTTTGATGGACTCACCTCGAGTTGCTGGGAAAGTTCGCAAACACATAATTCTTGAGAACGTAATAACTCCACGACTCGAAGTCGTAAAGGATCTGAGAGAGCGTTAAAACCAGATAAGAAGTTTTTTAGGTCAGGTAAAGTTTGAACTTGCATCAAATTTATTTGAAATGACATTTATATTTTAATCGCTATAATCATTTAAAGCTATATTTAATAGCATTTATAGTTGACGATTTGATTTATATCATTTAAACGGAGGTTGAAAGGTTGATTATGAAGATGAGTTCAATAATTTCTTTAACACAACGAGTTTGGTTAGCACCAATTCTGGCTGTAGCATTGGGGGTAACTGGTTGTAGTAGTACTCCCAGTAGCTCCGAATCCAAGGAGTCGGTATCTATTATCGGCGCAGGTGCTAGTTTTCCGGCTCCTTTGTATCAAAAGTGGTTTGCCGAGTATAATAAAATCCACCCCCATGTCCAAATCAGCTATCAATCTATTGGTAGTGGCGCGGGAATACAACAGTTTACCCAAGAAATCGTTGACTTCGGTGCCAGCGATGTGGCTATGAAAGATCGAGAAATAGCCAAAATCAAAAAAGGTGTAGTATTGTTGCCGATGACGGCTGGAAGCGTGGTCTTGGCATACAACCTCCCTGGCATCGAACAAATTAAGCTCTCAAGGCAAGCCATTGTGGACATTTTTTTGGGTAAGATCGAGAAATGGAACGACCCAGCACTGGCAAAAATAAATCCAGGTGTAAATTTGCCCGACACAGAAATTAGTGTGATTCGTCGTTCCGATGCTAGCGGTACTACTGCGGTATTTACCAATTATCTTAGTGCAGTTAGCCCTGAGTGGAAGCAACAAGTTGGTAACGCCAAAACTGTAGAATGGCCCACCGGCATTGGAACTAAGGGTAACGAAGGCGCTAGCGCCCAAATCAAATTAACAGAAGGAGCGATCGGCTATATTGAATACAGCTATGCCAAACGACAAAATATTTCCATGGCAAGCTTGGAAAATAAAGCTGGCAATTTTATCGCTCCTTCGAGTCAGTCAGCTGCCAATACCCTTAGAGCAGTCAAGCTACCAGAAAATCTGAGAGCATTCATTACCGACCCCGAAGGAGAAAATTCCTATCCGATCGTCACTTATACTTGGATTCTAGCTTACAAACAATATCAAGACCCAGCTAAAGAAAAAGTCCTTAAACAGGTAATTGCTTGGGCACTGGAGGACGGGCAAAAGATATCTGAGGAGTTGGGATATATTCCTCTGCCTAAGGACGTAGCTTCTAGAGTAGAGCAAGCTTTAGACCAGATCCAGTAAAGACTGGCAATTTTAATAAGTCTATCTTATTCTCCTTACTTCTCTCCTCACCAACCAACTTGGCGATCTACCGATCGTAATAGTTGTTCTAACTACTGCGATCGACAGAATCGTCTGCTGAGGGAAGTGTCTCCATGACTGGTAAATGATGGAGAGGTACAGTAAAAGTAACTGTAGAGCCTAATCCTTCCCCCATACTGTAAAAGGAGATTTCACCCCCCATAGCTTCTACTAGCTTCCGGGAAATGCCTAAGCCTAAACCAGTGCCTTCATAGGCTTTAGTATGAGAACCATCTACCTGAAAAAAGTTATCAAATAGCCTCTGTTGTTTTTCTAGGGAGACACCGATTCCTGTATCTGCTACGCTAATTTTAACTGCGCCAGGAAACTCTTGATTGTGAAATTTAATTGGCTTTTTGCGGACTTCGGCACTAACCATAACTCCCCCTTCTTGAGTAAATTTAATGGCATTGCCTACCAGATTTAACATCACTTGCAAAAGACGTTGGTAGTTGCCATAGATAGTTACTGGAGTCAGGGTAGCGGGGCGTTTAATCTTAAAGGTAAGGTGTTTCTGTTGTGCCTGAGGGTTAGTGAAATTTTCTACATTATTTAAAATCTCTTCTAGCTCAACGGCGGCAAACTCTAACTCCATTTTACCTGCCTCAATTTTAGCAATGTCGAGAATATCATTGATTAGATTGAGGAGATGGAGAGCGCAGTTATAAGCTTCTTCAATAAATTCTCTTTGCTCTTTGGGATCGTCTGCCACTTCATCAACGATCAGTTTAAGAAAACCAATAATTCCAGTTAGAGGAGTGCGCAGTTCGTGGGTAGTACTAGCTAAGAAATTACTTTTGAGACGGGAAGCTTCTTCGGCTTCAATTTTCGCCCGTTCTAGCTCTTGATAAAGTTTAGCTTGAGCGATCGCCACTCCCACACGTTCTGCTAGTTCTCGAACTAATTCTCTTTCCGCTTGGTTCCAATGGCGGTAACGATCGCACTGTTGCAGACAAATTAATCCATTGCTGTGCTTTTGATTGCGAGTTGACATTACCAGCATTGACTTTTGCTGATAAGGATCCCTCTCGATCAGATCCAAAGCGATCGGAACCTCACAGGCGAGTGCTTGTTTTAAGTGAGGCTGAGACTCTAAATCTAACTGAAATGCCAACATTGACTTCAGTGATTCCTGACAATATTCTGCTTCTACTTTGAGTCGCTCTTTTTTTGGATTGTAGGAAATTATCAAGCAACGACTGACTTGCAGTGCTTCTCCTAAGCTATCTACTGTTTGTTGCCAAATCTTTTCTAAATTTAGAGTGCGAAGGATTTTGCGACTAATTTCATTGAGAAGTTGGCGATCGCAAGCTGGCGAATTATCTCCTCTACCTGAGTTATTTAATAGCGACGTGTCCTTTAAGAGATGTCCTATGACTAACACCGAATTAGCTTTGCCATCACTAGACAAGACCGGACTAATTACTAATTCAAAAGGAAAAGATTTGCCTTGATACTCAAATAAAAAATAACATTGTTCGGGGTTTCGCCGTTCTAGTATTCGTCTGATTTTCTGACAATAATCCTCTTTAGCAACTGGAGCTATAGTTTCCTCTAAAGAAGAACCCACTACTTTCTCGTTGCTCAAACCATAATCGCCAGCAGCTTGCCAATAAAAAGAGAGATATTTACCAGAACAATCCTGGCTGTATACTAATTCAGCCCCTAAATTCTGCCAACAAATAGAATTTTCTCCTGCAGTAGCGGCTTTCATATCAGTAGCAGTAAATTGAAGACTATAGATTTCACAGGAAGAGTTATAGGGAAAACTTCCTGTAACTATAACCTACACTTATCTTAAGAAAAGATTAGCTACTGCCATCAATTCCAACTGATTGAAATCGAGCTTTAGCCGTTGCCTTTTCTAGAATTTGTTTCAGTCGTTCCACTCGCCTTTGGGAGGAACGGGTGGATTGCGCCTAAAGGTACGGGTAAGATCGTCATCTCGCTCCCGTTCGCCTCTAAGCCACTGTTTAATGGCAGTTTCGATCACTCTAGAGGGATCGTTGGTTAGGTGCTTAAGCTGTTCTAAAAGTTCTGAGTCCAATTGGATTGAGATTTCCACTTTATCAGCAGAACTCTGTGAAGGCAAAGTATTATTGTTCATAATAAACGCAGTTTGCAAACCTCGCTGCGTGATTCGCGGGGTCAGTGACAAGTATATTCTATTGTTTTAAATGGATCTTACGATCACAGCGGTGGACGAGGAATTAAGAGTTTTGCTTAACTCCCCTAGTAATTGAAACTTATTTGCTCTGGGACTTTTCCCAGCGCTCCTAATTCTAGGATAAAACTTCTGACCATACTCAATTCCTGTAGCGGCATTACAATAAATTAAGGAATATCTAAATTCTTTTGCTGTCCTCTACCCAGAATCCCCATTCATTTTTATGACTGACGTTCCCGTCTCTCGCATTCGCAATTTCTCCATTATTGCCCACATCGACCACGGCAAATCGACTTTAGCCGATCGCATGTTGCAGCTTACTGGTACAGTGGCTCAAAGACAAATGAAAGAACAATTCCTCGACAGCATGGATTTAGAGAGAGAGCGGGGAATTACCATTAAGTTACAGGCAGCGAGGATGAACTACAAAGCCAGCGATGGTCAAGAGTACGTCCTCAATCTCATCGATACGCCAGGTCACGTGGATTTTTCCTATGAGGTGTCTCGTTCTCTAGCTGCTTGTGAAGGAGCCTTGTTAGTAGTAGATGCTTCCCAAGGGGTAGAAGCTCAAACCCTAGCTAACGTCTATTTAGCTCTAGAAAACGACCTAGAAATCATCCCAGTGTTAAATAAAATCGACCTTCCCGGTGCGGAACCCGAAAGAGTTGCTGCGGAAATTGAAGATGTGGTCGGTCTAGATTGTAGCGGGATAATTAAAGCATCGGCAAAAGAAGGAATTGGCGTTGAGGAAATTTTAGAATCGATCGTCCATTTAGTACCACCGCCGGAAGATACGATCGATAAACCTCTGAGAGCCTTAATTTTTGATAGTTACTATGATCCCTATCGCGGAGTAATTGTTTATTTCCGAGTGATGGACGGGACTTTAAAGAAAGGCGATCGAGTGCGTTTGATGGCTTCGGGTAAGGAATACGAAATTGACGAACTAGGCGTACTTTCCCCTAACCAGATCCAAGTTGAAGAACTTCACGCCGGAGAAGTAGGTTACTTAGCCGCAGCTATTAAAGCAGTAGAAGATGCTCGCGTAGGAGATACCATTACTCTAGCCAATG
The DNA here is from genome assembly GCA_051439565.1 of Prochloraceae cyanobacterium. GTDB lineage: Bacteria > Cyanobacteriota > Cyanobacteriia > Cyanobacteriales > JBFRWL01 > JBFRWL01. The sequence goes on along the minus strand of JBFRWL010000538.1, from coordinate 410 downwards.
CTTCTGCACCCGAACCCTTACCTGGTTATACTGAAGCTAAGCCGATGGTTTTTTGCGGCTTATTCCCCACTAATTCCGAGCAATACGAGGATTTGCGGGATGCCTTAGAAAAGCTTAAACTCAACGATGCTGCTCTCTCCTACGAACCAGAAACTTCGACGGCGATGGGTTTCGGCTTCCGCTGCGGTTTTTTGGGCTTACTGCACATGGAAATCGTTCAGGAGAGGCTGGAGAGGGAATACAATCTCGAGTTAATTACCACTGCTCCTTCGGTAGTTTATCGCGTTACTACTACCGACGCAGAAGTTTTAGAGATAGATACTCCCAGCCTACTACCGCCGCCTCAAAAACGAGAGAAAATTGAGGAACCTTACGTTCGGGTAGAGATAATTACTCCTGAAACCTATGTC
>JBFRWL010000537.1:0-3491 GCA_051439565.1 Prochloraceae cyanobacterium | reverse complement strand
GTATAAGAGACAGGCTGTAAGCGTCCCGAATCATGGGTGTATTCATCATTATCCTTTATTGACTTGGTTTGACTATAAAAACTCAATGTCGATCGGCTTAGCAGAGGCAATTCAAAGTAATTAATCTGGAAAGCTGTTTAAATATAGGTGTAAGAGTTCGAGCTAATTCTCTTGCTCGTCTTGGTCTTTGTTCCGGTTATCTGACGCTAGATTCCCATTCGGCGAACCTTCTGGAGGGAAATCCAGAGTATCGCGGAGCTCCTCACGTTGCTCGGGAGAAAATTCTGGAAAAGGAAGCTTACCTTTTGATCGCCAAGCCTGAACCTGAGCCTCAGCAGCCTCACTCCGCTCTCGATCGATTCCACTCTCTTGGGCGAGATAAGTCGTCTGGGAGGGAAAGGCGAAATCTGTCCCTGCTGCCTCAATAAGATCCTGAATTCTTAGCAGCACATCCTCTTGAATTCCCATAAACTCAAACCAATCACCTGTATCTACATAGACAAAAATTTCCACATCTTTGGAGTAATCACCGTATTTTACGAATCTGACTCGCGCTCCCTTCTCCAGAAGCTTGGGGTGAGCTAGAATCATTGACCGTAATTTGGCTAGCACGAATCGCAGTTGCTCAGAAGTTGTTTCGTAGCGCAACCCGATAGTCTGCCTTAAGAGGATGCGATCGCGCCGGCTCTTGTTGGCCAATTCTAGCTCTGAGAACTGAGAATTAGGCAGGGAAATTATATCCCCGTCCTCCGCGAGAATTCGCGTTGAGCGCAGACCAATCTCTAGTACCGTTCCTTCTTGCTCTCCGAAGCGGCAGTACTCTCCCACCTTCACAGGTCGATCGGCGAATAAGATCAGCCCAGCAATAATATTTTCGAGGGTTGGTTTGGCTGCCAGTGCCAGCGCCAGACCCCCGATTCCCAAACCTGCCAGAATCGGAATCAGGGAAATCCCCACGCGCTCAATTCCGAGAATTAGGACCGTTGTACCAACGGTCAAGCTCAATAGGCGCGATACTGTTCGGATCGCGCTGGCATCTAGCCCGTTAGGGTTAATTCTCGGGGAAGCGATAATGGTCTCAGCCATTGCGTTGCCAAAGAGAAAGATAGTTAGTGCTACCATCATCCAAAAGATAGTTATCAGGATGATTAACACAATTACGAGTACCTGTCCGGTAATATTAATCCCCTCGTCGAGAAAATAGCTAACAGATGCCAAACTAGCAATAGCAATAACCGGAGGCAGCAGTATTTCCCAGGTTCGCTGTGGAGGCTCAAGAGTGGGAACTCGCCGCCAGTTCCAGCGCAAGCTCTTGTAAGAAATCCAAAAAGCAATTAGTAGGGAAATGCCTAAACTAATCCACTGCCATAGAGTCTGACCCCAATAAACGGCATTCAACCAACTCGGCAAAATCTTAAACCATTTTAAGGGAAAAAGCCTGCCAGGGGTAGAGATATAAAATTGGTAAAATCCCGCTTTAGTGTCGGGTTTGTAGGGTAGTGTTTTAACCTTCGTGTAGAATTCACCCAGGCGAGTAACCGTCCCAGGAGAGAAGAGAAATTCTCCTGTTCTGGGTTCTTCCTCGACTTTAGCGATGTTGATTTCTGTATTGGGAAGCGTCCATTTAGAAAATTTCTCAGCGGCGGCAACAGCCTCCTCATCGGGAATCTGCTCGTAAGGTGGCACCTCAATTCGGTCAAAAATCGCCTTCAGCATCAGAGTTCCTTCCATTCCCACATCCTGTTTGAGACGAGGGGGAATTTCGCTTAGATTAAGACAACGCTCAGCTCTCTCGAAGAAAATTTCAGCCTGTTTGACTTGCTCTTTAACTGAAGTTGAGGGGAACAATCCAGGTTCTTTGAGATATTGGTCATAAGCTATCATCAATATGCGGTAAGATTCGTTGACATTCTCCACAAAGCTTCTCATAGTCGCCTGGGGGCTAGAAGTGTCTGGAGGTGCTAAGGGTTGTTGCACTAAGGGGGCTGCCATAAGCGAAGTTTGCAGCAGAAGTAAAGCTAATCCCAACAGAACTATTTGCAGCGCTCGTCGCTTGAATTGAGTAAATTTATTTATTAAATGAGAAACTGCTTTCTCTCTCAATTTGCTAGTTAGAGTATATTGCTTATCTATCAATGCTCTCATTACTCTGGCGCTAAGGAACTCAAACTTAAGTAGGCGGGTCGAATTAATTAGAAAATGATTCTGCTAGGAGGTGGTTAGTGGTTAGTAGGTGACAAGACAGCTACTTTTGGCTTCGTTCTCTTTTATTTTGGTATTTTGTTTTTATATTTATTTATGCCTACCTACTTATGATGATCAGCTAGACTAATAAGATTTTAAAAGTTCAGGCAGTTGATGAAGCCATCGAGTTTGGGCTTGAGATAAATTCTGCAACTTGTGGAAGAGTAGGTGGGAGATCGTCAACAATCGGCAAAGAAAGAGCTGAGAATTTTGCTTTTTGATATTCCACAATTAAAGAGGGTTCATCAATGACTGACACAATTCCCCGCAATCCAGCTTGATAGAGTTGAGTTGACATACTCCTCTCCCTTCGCAAGCTCAGGAAGAGGATTCTAGGATGCTGGCGTAGATAGCAAGCTAGGCTTGTCTGACATCTACTCTCCTACTAGACAATGCCCTGCCTAGCTGAATACTCAGACAACCAGGATTGGTTTTCTTTCTTCAGGTCTCCTAGATCTCAAGCAAACCCTGCATCTTACCGCTAGCGATTTGTATTTTTTCCAATCAAACTAGAGAGACTACATCTTTACAGTACGTTTGCAGTTTTACCTAATTAACTTCTAACTAGAACCCCCTACCTCAAGTATGTTGAAAGATTACGGTTATTATACATTGAGAAGGGATTATCTTTTCTGAAGTTTTCACAAACCAAAATAGATTGTAGCCTCGCTTATATCACCGCCCTGAACGGCGGTGCTTTACGCTCGTTCTGGTAACTGGGATGAATTTAGGGAAACCCAATCAACTAACCCGTTGACCATCGCTATCGAGTATTAGTTCTCCATCTTCCTTGGCAAAGGGTCCTGGTGGCCATTTTTCGAGAAGATCGAGGACGACTTCGCTAGGACGACAAAGTTTAACCCCTTTTTCGGTACAGACAATGGGACGATTGACGAGGATTGGGTATTCTAGCATAGCTTTGAGAATATCTTCTTCGGTTACATTCGGTGCTAAAAGTCCCAGTTCGTCCGCCGGAGATTTGGTTTTGCGTAAAGCCGTCAATGGGGTTAAGTTAGCAGCAGCAAACAGACCCAACAACTGGGGTTTTGTCCAGCCTTCTTGCAAATATTCGATGATGATCGGTTCATAGCCGGCAGCTTCAATAACTCTGAGAACGTTTAGGGAAGTGCCACAGTCTGGTTTATGATGAATGACAATCATGTTTCTTCATTAGTCTTCTGATTATTCATATCATCTAGAATCTTACTTGAGAGCAGAATAAATTACTATGTCTTTCTGACGTACAC
>JBFRWL010000536.1:0-2555 GCA_051439565.1 Prochloraceae cyanobacterium | reverse complement strand
GGTTTGAGTCTGGGTCAGCTTGGTTTCGCGGCTGAGAATAGAGGGGCGTAATTCTTTTCCGACGAGATCGGCTAGAGTGTCTACAGATGACGAAAACTGACCATCATTCTTGATTGTGCGATCTCGAAGAGGTCAGCGAAGCTGCGCCTTTGGCGACCCGCTAGACCTTCGGGAACGCGGCGCGGTAACTCCCGTGGTTGAAGAGAAAAACTATCAAGCATAATTGAAAGACCTAACGGGGTACAGCCGAGATATCTAGAAAATGTGCCACGACGTAAAGTTATGTTGAGACTGCGTGGTTGAAAAGATGCTACAAGTATTATTCGACAACGATTGTGACTATTTTTCTGTTAATGAATGGTTTTAGCTAAACTACACATTAGGTCACGTAAAAGCTAACTAATTATAAAAGCTAACTAATTAACTATACAGCGTTTCTAAATGAGATGTAAACTCGACAAGAGGTGAACTGCTTGCAGCAGCGCTTGCGCTCCCGAGTATAATCTAAGTCCATACTTTTATAATTTGAATGATGGAGCGAACGACAAAAATAGAACAAGAAATCAAAGAATTAGACGAATGGATTAAAACAAATCCTGATTCAAGAGAGTTAAAAAGAGGGCTGGCGGTTAAAATGTCTTGACAAGGATGGCTCTACAGCTCGCGCCGCGCTTAGCTTCGGGAACGCGGTGCGCAGATAGTTTTAAAACACGCCCTAGCTAATTCTTAAAGCAATTTTCAGAAAAATCTTAAATTTATCTTTAAAGACGTATTCTCCTCAATCAATACAGCTAGACTGCCGATGAGTATTACCTTGAATTTGTGCTGGAATTGTGTTTTTTTAGAGGAAATGGCCCCAAAATACTGAAGATGTTCCCCGTCAACTGCGCCACCTAACACCTGCCTTCACTAATTAGGTAAGCTTTCCATCCAGGTCCTAGAGTCCTCAAATTAGAGTCTTGAGAATTAGGAGACTTAGGCGTGAAGTTTAACGATTGGCTTCGATTACTCAGTCTGATTATTTTCCTAGTCATTCTCTGGCAGTTTCGACAGATTGTGTTACTAGTTTTTACGGCGGTTGTTCTGGCGACGGCTCTTAATAGTTTAGTGCGATGGCTGATGAGGAAATTCAATTTAAGTCGGGGAAAAAGTATCTTGATCGTTTTAGTTGGGTTACTTTTAGCTTCTACGCTCTTTATTATCTTTATCATTCCACCCTTTGTCGCTCAATTCCTAGAACTGATTCAATTAATTCCGGTTGGATTTCAAAGACTGGTAGTGTGGGTTAATAGCTTAATGCAAAATCCACCGGCTTGGTTTCCTCAGTCTGATTTAGAATTGTTGCCGAACTTTTCTGAAATTGCTTTACAACTAGGCTCTCTAGCTACGAAAGTATTCAGTAACTTTTTTGCCTTTTTTTCGAGTTCAACTGCGGTTATATTGCAATTATTGCTGATTTTGATACTAACACTCATGTTTTTGGCGGAACCCTTAGCTTATCGACATTTATTGTTGCAGTTGTTGCCTTGTTCTTATCGAAAGCGAGCTGAGGAGATTCTCAGTAAAAATGAAGCGGGTCTGTTGGCTTGGCTCAAAGGATTTGCAATTAAGTCTGTCTTTGTTGGCATCTTGTGTGGAGCGGGACTCTTGTTTCTGAGAATTCCCTTTGTCTTTACCCATGCACTCTTAGCTGGTGTTTTCAATTTTATTCCCAATCTTGGACCAACTCTCAGTGCGGTGTTTCCCGTAGGGGTTGCCCTTCTCAATTCACCAGAACAAGCAATTGCGGTAGTAGTCTGGTATGTGATTGTCCAAAATCTGGAAACTTATTGGCTAAGTCCAGTGGTGATGAAACAACAGGTAAATTTGCTGCCAGCAGCTACCATTATTGCCCAGATTTTTTTTGCTGCCTTTTTAGGTCCGATTGGTCTAATTTTGGCACTTCCCTTGGCAATTGTCATCAAAAATTGGACTGAAGAAGCCTTGATTAAGGATTTTTTAAACAATAAATAAGTTGTGATTTTTCTCCTGATCGCGGTGGACTGGAAATAGGAGAAAGCGAATATCCAAGCTAGAATAAGCCTGATAACTATTAACAAGAGGACTGGCTGTGAACCCTCTTCTTAGAAGCAGAATTATCCAGTCTAAGCCTCTCCAGTTAATCATTCAAACCTTGCGCAAGTGGCAGCAAGATGAATGTCTGGAGATGGGAGCAGCCTTATCCTACTATGCGCTGTTCTCTCTGTTTCCTCTTTTGTTGGTAATTCTCAGCATCTTTGGTTTTTTGCTCGGTTCCGATACTAAAGTTTATAATCAAATCCTCGAATTGGCGAAAGGTTGGCTCCCACTAGCAGCCTACAGTATTGTTGAGAGTACTTTAAGCCATCTCCACCAGAGTAGTATTAGCGCAGGGGTGGTTAGCTTTTTTCTCCTGTTGTTTACAGCTAGCAGCATCTTTGGCACTCTCGCTCGTGCCATCGACAAAATTTGGCAAGTGCGAACACGACGACATGCCAATAATAGACCGGCTCATTATAATTTGATCGCGAACGCAC
>JBFRWL010000535.1:0-3583 GCA_051439565.1 Prochloraceae cyanobacterium | reverse complement strand
GTATAAGAGACAGGTGTAAAATAGTGCAAGATAGACCTCAATCCCTTGCTATATATAGCTTTCAGAATCAATTGCTTTCTTTTATCAATATATAACCTCCTAAACATTGCCTAAAACATATTGTTCTCGGCAATGTTTAAATCTCAGAAGTACCATTTAGCAAGACTTTTAGCCTCCAAAACCCAACTTACTCAACGTTCTTTTTCGGCAAAGTTTTCTAACAGAAAAAGGTAATGAATAAATCAACCAGATTATTTTGGCTCTAACCAAAAGCCTGAAACCCTTATTCTGTCGTTTATAGCGATCGCTAATCAACCCAAGAAACTACAATTGATGAAACCATTACTGCATAAGGCTTTAACCCCTATCTTGCACTAATTTACACGTATCTCGGCTCTCCCCCAATGATTTTCTTGGATTGCGCGATTATCAGTAGATGGAAGGAGCCTGTGCCCATTAATCTACAATCTTAAATCTGCAATCTCAAATCTAGGGCATATCAACGTTTACATTCGAGGCATCGACATCGACATTAGAAATATGAACACTTACGTTGGTTTGAGAAATTCCCACCACACTAATAGTGTTAATACTGCCTACACTTTCACTATTTTGAGTAACCACACTGTTTGCGGAGTCCCCTCCAGTAACAAAATCTAGTTCGCGATCGCTTAGTTCTTCTAAAAAACTTTCTGAATCTTGAAATAGTTCTGAGCCAGCAGAACTTAGTTCAGACAGTTTAAGTTGAGTCATATGTTTGCTCCTAAATAGCATTAATGATTTGCGTTTGATTGAGATAATTTATCTCTTAATTTTTTTCTGCCAAAATTTCATTTTGGTTTTTTTGTTCTCTGAGCCAAACTCGCCAAAGAGTATTTAAAATCTCTTCTCTAACAGATTCGCTCATTTCTGTAGGCAACCATTTTTCGACTCTAATAATGTGATAGCCAAGCTCGGTTTGGATTGGACCGATCGTTGTTCCTACTGGAGTATCAGCGATCGCTTTGGCCATCTCCGGTGCTAGTTGAGATACGTAGAGAAGACCTAGAAAACCACCGTTAGTATGAGATTGTTGGCCTTTGGAATATTCTAAAGCTAAAGCGCAAAACGAAGTCTTTTCTTCCGAGAGGGAGCGCATTACCTCAGATGCTGTTTCACGCTCGAGGACAAGGATTTGAGATAAAGCAACTCTTTTGTACTGCTCGCGGTTGCTAATGTAGTGCATATCTACGTTAGCACCGAACAAATACTCTTTTAGTTTCTTCGTTAATAGCCTCAGCCTAATTCCCTCCGACCAATCTTCTAAGGTAATTCTTTGCCGAGCTAGCCAGTCAGTAGTTTCTTTGACTCCTAACAATTTATGTTCCAGGCGAAAAGCGTCTCCTGCTGCTTGCCATTCTTCATCGCTGACTTGAATGTTAAAGTGCTGACACAGTTTGACGATAAAAGCCTCGTCTTCAGCTAAAGTGGCTATCTCGGCAAACTTATAGGAATGACGCAGATAATCGACCAGTTCTGTGTCTGTGACAGGAGAGATAGTTGGGAATAATGAATTGGGATTAGTTTCTTGAATTTCAATAGTGTTGTTGGTCATAATCAGTAATCAGTGATCTGGGATTATCAAGAGATTGCTAGTTTTTTTGGCATCTGAGTTAAACTCACGAACGATAAATCAGACGATCACGGGGAATTTCGTCCCTTTTAAGGCGATTGCGGTGTAAATCTCCGTAAAGATTCAGATAGTCTAGTTCTTTAGCCGTCAGTTTTCCTTTTTCTACTCCTGCGATCGCCTCGTCGATGTGTTTCCGCTCAGTCCATCCTGCCAAAGCAACATCGACACTGTTTTGACTAAGAGAATAGCGATACAGGTCGGGGACAGAAGGTCGCCAACATCCAGACGGTAGTAAGGGTGGTGGTTCCCAGAGATGACCGCGCATTCCTGCCGATTTAAAAGTCACTATTCCTGGTCTTTGGGGGTCTTGGGGGTCGAGGTAAGGAAAAACTTTTTGCTGTGCGGTGCGATGAGCAACATTATGACGTACCATGACCACATCTAACAAAGGACTATTCAGCCATTGTTTAGCAAGATCATGACTGTGGAAGGAAGCACCAATGTAGCGGACTATACCCATTTTCTTCATCCGCTCGGAAGTCTCGAACATTCTTTCGATAGTACGCTGATAGACGGAGTTAGGACCTCGCAAGTCGTTAGACGCAGCCATGCACTTATTAAAATCATGCTCATTATCAGTGTCGATCCAACCCCAAAAGAAGACATCTATGTAGTCCATTCTTAAATCGACAAACTGGTCTAATAAAGATGCCAATACTGCCTCTGGCGTTTTTACCAGGTAAGTTACGGTCGCCAATACTACCTTATCCCGATAAGACGAACCACGACCGCAGAGTTTGCGTAAAGCTTCTCCCATGGAACTATAGAGATAGTGATGCAAATCGCTGGAATAAAAGAAGTAGTTAACACCGCGATCAAAGGCATAGAGAGTGTCATCACTAGAGATATGCCCCCCACCACCTAAACCTAAACAACTAACGGTTAGGTCAGTACGCCCCAGCTTGCGGTAGAAAGGAAGGTCTGATTCTGACCGTTGTTCCTGAGGAATAACAATCTTGCTTTCTGGCTTACTGGCAATTGTTGGTTTTAGATCCGTTAACTTCATAGGTTTAAAGTAGTATAAATGTCTTCCGAGTGAGCATTAAGATGAGAACGTTCTAGTTTTATTCCTAGTAGGTCGAACTGCTGTACAATTGCTTCCATCCGACTGGCTGGATTGTTATTTCCTGATTTTTTAGCAGCTAACAAACCATTGGCGATAATCTGACAGCGATTAGTACCAAAACTATCTTTACTAGAAAATTTCTGGTCTGGCTCTTCTGCTAGAGCCAATCCTGGTGCTAACTTCTTGGTAAATAGAGGAATTTCAGGTTGAAAGTAATTCTGATGTTGACGGTAAATATTTTCTAAAATTCCTTTGACTGCTTCATAGTTACTACTGTTGAAGTAAAGTACGGCAGAGTCATGTCGTCCGTAATCTGAAGGATTGTAAAGAGCCTTGAAAGAAAAGGGAATAGCTAGCAGGTTTAGTTGTTCGGTTAAACTTGCCATAACTGCGATCGCACCGTCGGCTGTGAGATTGAAATAGATGCGTACAGTTACGTCTTGTCGCTCTGAATGATCATCTTGACGCGCACCTGCATTACCCACTGCCATATAAAATCCATTTTGGACGCGATTTTTAGGCAATAAGATTGATACTATATCCTCTATGGTTGGATTTTGCTGTTCTGGAAGTAGATGAACTCCTGCTTCGACGTGCAGTGTCAAGCCACCTTTGGTAACAGCTAACATATTGTCATCTGCCGACGCAGTTACCTGCCAACCAGGATCGAAATAACCTTTACCTCGATTACTTTGATGTAATCGATCGTAGAAGTCTAAATCTACTCCGAGAAAAGTATTGTTTTCTAAGTCTTGATAAAGTTGTGAGTGATCAGTCTGGTTTTCCACAGCCAAAGACTTTTTGAGAGAACCATTATAATAAATACCGTAGAGAAAGCCTTGTAG
>JBFRWL010000534.1:0-4586 GCA_051439565.1 Prochloraceae cyanobacterium | reverse complement strand
GTCCCCATAGGGATTCTGCTGGGCGATACGCTGCTTAATTTCCCAATTTTTCAGTATTTCTTGAGTCTGGAAATCTACGGCGATCGTTTGTCCTGGACCCAGCCTTCCTTTTTCTACGATCTCAGCTTCCGGTAAATCTACCACCCCTGCTTCAGAAGCTACTAGAACTAATCCCTGTTTGGTGACGCAGTAGCGGGCGGGGCGCAAACCATTGCGATCGAGAGCAGCGCCTACGGTTTTGCCGTCGCTGAAAACTAATAAAGCCGGGCCGTCCCAAGGCTCCTGTATACCGCTATAGTATTCGTAAAAATCGACAATTTCGGGATATCGTGCCAAATCTGGCTGATTTTGGTAAGCTTCCGGCACTAGGATCGCCGCCGCCTCTAGGGGGCTGCGTCCGGTGCGCACCAGCAACTCCATCGCACTATCTAGATTATAGGAGTCACTATTATCAGTATTGACTACGGGGGTAAGTGCTTGTAGTTCCTCTTTACTCCAACCAGGAACTTCCAGATTGACTTCCCGCGTCATCATCCAGTTAATATTGCCCAACAGGGTGTTAATCTCCCCGTTATGCCCTAACAACCGCATTGGCTGGGCAAAGGGCCACTTGGGCATGGTATTAGTGCTGAAACGACGGTGATAGACAGCAAAGGAGCTTTGATAGTCGGGATTTCTTAAATCCGAGTAAAATTCTCCCAGTACTTTCGAGCGCACCATGCCTTTGTAGACGATCGTGCGGCAGGAGAAAGAACAGATATAAAAATTATCTGATAATTCGTTGCCCACTTTCGATCGAGCAATATATAATTTCCGCTCTAAGCGATCGCCTTTTAAGTTATCTGGGGAAGTGACGATGATTTGTTCGATGCGGGGCTGGTTTTCTCTTGCTTGCACCCCCAGTACTTCTGGGCTTACTGGCACTTCTCGCCAACCCAAGACAGTTAAGTTTTCTTCTCTAACTATCTCTTCAATGTGGGCGCGTCGCTCATCGGCTATTTCCGGTTCTCTGGGCAGAAATACCATCCCTACACCCCAGCTTTCGGAATCGGGCAAGGGAATATCTTGTTGCTGGAACCAAGACTGGAATAATTGAGTGGGGATAGCCGTCAACAAACCAGCACCGTCTCCAGAATCTCGATCGGCACTGCAAGCGCCGCGATGCTCTAAACAGCCTAATGCTCTCAGAGACATCTCAATGAGGTTGTGAGTGCTATTACCGTAGCGATCGGCTATGAAGCCAACGCCGCAGGCATCTCGCTCCTCTACTAACCACCTTTGACCGGGATAGACAGTTTGTTGCTCTTTGGTTGGTTGATTTTTGTTATCTTGACTCATTATTTACTCTCTCATGTTGCTTAGAGACACAAATTTGTTGGCCAACTTGAAAACTCTCAGGTCTTGTCGCCAATTGCTAGTTAACGGGTACAAAACTTAAAAAAATAAAAAAATATCTGGCTATGATTTAGCGAAATAGGTTCTTTCCTTGCTTCCTTTAGTTAAGCTGCTCTAAATAATAAAGTAGCTAGTTTTACGGCTCTGTTTGATGGGGTTCAAACAACAGCAAGGATCTCAGCTAGAAATTCGGTCCAGTTTTTTACAGGAAATCTTAAAACCCTACTGTTAAGCTAGTCTTTTCCGCAACTAGGAATCTTAAAAAATAATTATCTTTGACCGTACTCAGGTTTGAATTTTATTTCCTCAATGACAACTAAAAATCCTTCACATACCGTCCAGCTTTTTTAGCTGGCAATAAATTTTTACAAACTTAATCGATTTCATGGGAAACATTGCTATATAGAATGTATTCTTATTATGCATTGCCCTAGTCCGAGCGATCAAAAAGTCATTATTTTTTTCTCCAGGCAGACTTCTAGTTTCTCCAACTAGATAGATAAATTAATATCTTTGGCTCCATGAACAGAAGAATTAAGCGCCCTCTCAGCGATCGAATTAATGTTAAGAAGTTAAAACAAAAACTCGGCGAATCCTGTGGCCGTTTGTCACTTTTGTCTCTGCTAGTAGGCGTGCCTTTTTATTCAACAAGTTGCTTAGCGGCCGACATCGATAAGTTAGCTTCTACCATTTCCCTTAAACTAGGGAAATTAAGCCAACAAATCATCTGCGATTTGCATTTTCCTGCAACTGCATTATCTTGCTGGAATAACAACCAGGCTCAGATGACAAAGCAAGGATGGGAAAATAGCAATTTTTTCCCCACTCAGGAAAACCTTCTCCAGAGCAATACTGCAACTGAAGCAACAACAAGCCTCATAGCACAAAGATCGTCTCGCCTCCTCCGTCAAGGTCGGGAAATATCTATCAATGGTCGGAAATTCCCAGTTGCTTGGAGTCAGTGGTACCAAGGAAAAGGGGTGCGCACAGGAATAACCGATACTGGAGCAATGGCAGTTTTGGGGTTGGAGTTATTAAGTACTAATAATCCAGAACTGCAGCCTGTAAACTGGTTTCCTTCTAACTCGACTAAAGCTAATACACTCAAAGCCCATTTTATCAGTCCCTATCGTTACCTCGATATTACAGATTTTGCTCGACTAGTTGGCTGGAGAATGCAAATCAAAGGAGAGACTTTAACGATTAATTTCTCGAAAGCGCAAATCAAAAATATTCAGCATGAAAGCGAATCGGGAAGGCAGAGAATAGTTTTAGAAATGGATCGCCCTACTTTGTGGCAAGTCAATCAAGCAAAAAGAAAAAGCGCAATTACTATTGAAGGTATTGCCACTCCTTACTTGCTCGGACTTTTTCCACCTCCACCTCCAGTAGTAGAAGAAGAGCAAGAGAGTGAAGAGGAGCAAAGACCGTTACCTCTACTGGAAAAGTACAGGTTGCGCCTAGAAAGAATTAGAAATGAAAATAGAGAGAGACAAACAAGTTCTTCCGCCAAACTCGATCCTCCCAAAGCACCGTTATTTTTCTTAGAGAACTCTGGGACTAAAACCATCTTGCGGATCAATATGCCAGCGGGGAATAGTTTGCGCGTGTCTAGTTTGTCCAATCCCGATCGCCTGGTTGTAGATATTCGCCCAGATGCTTTAGTGGAGCGAGATATTCTCTGGGCACCAGGAGTACGTTGGCGTTCCTCATTGATCGGCTTAAATAATTCCAGCGCGGCTACTAGCAGATTCGGGCTAGAAAAAGCAGAGAAAAAAGACACAGAGAAAAAAGACTTGTTTCCTGTAGTTTGGTTAGAAGTTAATCTGCGCTCTCGTAATATTAACCTGCAACCAATTACTGGCAATCTCTCTAGTTTAGAGGGGATTTATCCGCTGGTTACTACAGCCAGGGATTTCCGAGTAGCTGCAGCAATTAATGGCGGCTTTTTTAATCGCAATAACAAGCTACCGCTAGGAGCAATTCGCCGTTCTGGTCGCTGGCTATCTGGACCAATTCTCAACCGAGGCGCGATCGCCTGGGATTATTTCGGTCGCGTCAAAATTGGACATCTCAACCTGGAAGAAACTTTAATTACTGCCAATAGCGATCTCGCAGAGGCGCTTCCTATTCTCTCCCTTAATAGTGGCTACGTTCAGCGAGGGATCGCTCGCTACACCAAAGAATGGGGAAAAACCTACACTCCTCTAATCGACAGTGAAACCATCGTGCTGGTGGAAAATAACCGAGTTACTCAACAACTAGATGGGGGTACAACTGGGGAAAATTCTTTTCCTATTCCTACTAACGGCTACTTGTTAGCGATCAGAGGCGAGTCAATGCTAGCCGAGACTCTCAAAGTTGACACTCAAGTTCGCCTAGAAAGCGTTACCGTTCCCACTCAATTTGCTAATTACCCCCATATTCTCGGTGCTGGTCCTTTATTGTTACAAAATGGTCGCCTTGTTCTCGATGCCGAAGCAGAAAAATTTAGTGCTGCTTTTAGTCGTCAAGCTGCCACTCGTAGCGCGATCGCTACCACTAATCGAGGTACTCTATTAATCGTAGCCATTCAGGGGGCTGGAGAACGGGGCGCAACCCTCAGAGAACTTGCCCAGATTATGCAGCGTTTAGGCGCAAGTGATGCTTTAAATCTTGACGGAGGCAGTTCTACTTCCCTCTATTTAGGAGGTCAACTAATTAACCGATCGGTTACTACTGCTGCCCGTATTCACAATGGTCTGGGCATTTTTATTAGCAAATGAAGTTGATTGTTGATTGCTGTTTCTTATTCAAAGTTTTGATAAAGTAAATCAATTACAGGATAAAAACTTGTTATCAATGACCCGGTTTACGCCTTTAGTGGCTGCCATGCTGAGGATTATTTGCTATGTTTGGCTAGGTAGGAATTGCTCAGTTAAGTTGGTTAATTAAAAACTCTCTGAGCAATTTTCATTTCCTTCCCAGTCAATTTGTTGAGGAGAAAAAGCGTGGTTCAGTCTCAAGAAGTTTCTCAAACTACAATATCTTTACCAGCATCGGTTTCCCCTTCAGGAGTCGCTGCTACAGAAATACGCCCTTGGGGTTCCTTTACTACCCTCGAAGAAGGACCGGGATATAAAATCAAACGCATTGAAGTTAATCCCGGACATCGTCTGAGCCTGCAAATGCACCATCACCGCAGCGAACAC
>JBFRWL010000533.1:0-4452 GCA_051439565.1 Prochloraceae cyanobacterium | reverse complement strand
TCCCAGGAGGTCAAACAAGCTTCCTGATAGTGAATATGTTAACTATCTTTATCCTGGGATTTTTTATTGATTTTTTTGAGATTGCTTTTATTGTTATTCCCCTGTTTGCCCCAGTTGCACAGAAACTAGGCATTGATTTAGTTTGGTATGGGGTAATTATCGGTGCCAATTTACAGACCTCCTTTTTAACGCCACCTTTTGGTTTTGCCCTCTTTTTCCTCCGAGGAGTAGCACCCCCAGAAGTTAAAACGGAGGAAATTTATCGAGGTGCAATTCCATTTATTGTGCTTCAGCTTTTAGTGTTAGTTTTGATTATTAATTTTCCCCAAATTGTCAGTTTCTTACCATCTTTAAGTCAATAACTGGTGAATATTTCCAACTCGATCGCGCTCAAAAAGAACGAAGTAAGCCAAAGAATTTGCTCAAAAAGTTTTGCAATCCTTTATTTTGAGCGTATGTTTGCTTTTTCAACAGCAGTGCTGCTTTACTATTAACTTCTGAGAGAGTAGGATAAATGTGAATACCCGTGAGAGCAGAAACTTTGAGCTTATAAGACATTGCTAAGACAATTTCGTGAATTAGCTCGCCTGCTGAGGGACCGACCAGATGAGCACCGAGAATTTCTCCATTACCACGGGTAATAATTTTACCAAATCCATTGGTTGCCCCTTCTGCTTGAGCGCGATCGACTCCGGCAAAATTCTGCTTGAGGACATATACATCATCCCCATAGCGTTCTTTTGCTTGCTGTTCGCTTAAACCGACGCGGGCTAATTCTGGTTCGGTAAAAGTTGCCCAAGGAATCACTCGATAGTCAACCTTTTTGGTAGGGAAAAATAAGGCATTTTGAATCACTACCACAGCTTCATGTGCTGCTACGTGAGTAAACTGATAGCCGCCAATTACATCGCCACAACCGTAGATTCGAGGATTGGTTGTTTGTAGTTTGGCATTAACTTTAATTCCGTGCTTGTCATATTCTACCCCTGCTGCTTCTAGGTTGAGGCTTTCAACATTGGGAGTACGTCCGGCGGAAACTAAGATTTCATCAGTAACAATTTTTTCTTTCCCTGCCTGAAGATACTTTTTGCCTTCAATCAATTCAACTTGCTTGACTCTAGCGTTTTTAATAATAGAAATGCCTTCAGATTCGAGTTGCTTCTCAACCACTGCCGCTGCGTCTAGATCTTCTTTGGGTAGAATGCGATCGCGGCTGGAAATAATTGTCACCTGGGCACCGAGGCGGTGAAAAGATTGTCCTAACTCGCATCCGATCGGACCAGCACCAATAACAGCCAGAGAGTCAGGACGTTCTGAAAGAGAAAAAACTTGTTCGTTAGTCAGATAACCTGATTCTTTTAGTCCAGGAATGGGGGGAATTGCAGGCCGAGAACCTGTGGAGATTACGAAATTACGGGCTTTTAATTTTCTTCCATTGACCTCAAAGGTTTTCTTGTCAATAAATTGCCCCGAACCAAAAATCACTTCCACCCCTAAACCTTCAAATCTTTCTGGAGAGTCGTGGGGTTCAATGGCAGCAATTACTTTTTGTACGTGACCGTTAGCTTCGGCAAAGTTAATTTCCGGGGAATTAGTGTAAATACCATAGCGGGAACCATTCTTAACTTCGTAGGCAACCCGCGCAGCGTGAATTAGGGATTTACTGGGAACGCAGCCATACCAGAGACAGTCGCCACCAAGTTTATTTTTTTCTACTAGAGCAACTTTCGCTTTCAATTGAGCCGCTGCACTAGCAACAACCAATCCTCCAGAACCACCACCAATAATCACTAAATCATAATCTACTGCCACAATAACACCTTCCTTTGCCGTAAGTTGAACTACTAGCGGCGCGATCTCTATTGCCGTTAGCCTATCATCGATTAAATATTTCTAAAATGAGTTTGGGCTGAGAGACAGTTTAAACTCTTCTTGGTTCAAGAGATATCTATTTCTATCATTCAGAAAAAAGGCTTCAAGATATAATCGAGATGAAGACGAATAGATTGACCTGGCTAGAGAACTTTTGCTAGCCCTGCCGAATAAATGATGAAGCGAACCATGAAACGCATAGTAGCAGTTTTGACTGGTCTTGGGTCTACACTGGTTATCTTAAATTTTAGGAGTCAAGCCCTCGCTGATAAGCCGCACACAATAGTATCGTTTAGTGGAGAAGTTTTGGTCAAACACAAAGGCTCTGTGTGGAGTCCTGTAAAGGAAGGAGAATCTCTCTATTCGGGTGACCTGCTATATCTAAGAGAGAAGGCAAGGGCAACTGTTCTGTGCAACACCGGGGGGGAGTGGAATGTGCCTGAAGGGAGATGGGAAGCGGAAAATGGTTGTCGCGGCAGGATAGGTCAAGGTACAACTGAAACGCCAGAGTAATCCCACAAGCCCAGTAGCTCTCGAAAAGAGGCAGCGTCACAGCCATGAGTAACTGAAACACATAATCCTTAAGGCAACTCCTCAGCAAACGGTTGACCATAGTAAGGTATTAAGTTAAGAGTCAATAGCTATTTTGAGCCAATTACCGCTGGGTGCTTCGTGTTACAAAATTTAAAGATCTGTATCCTTTTCCATGAGAAGAATATAGCCCTGCGGTAAACTAACCGAAGATCCAGGATTTATATAAATTAGGATAAAACTCGGTAAGGAGTCGATATTCCAATGTCTCATAGCGTCAAAATTTACGACACTTGTATTGGCTGTACCCAATGCGTTCGCGCTTGTCCTCTAGACGTGCTGGAGATGGTTCCCTGGGATGGCTGTAAAGCTGGCCAGATTGCTTCTTCTCCTCGCACAGAAGACTGTATTGGTTGTAAGCGGTGCGAAACGGCTTGCCCCACTGACTTCTTGAGCGTCCGGGTTTATCTGGGTGCTGAAACTACCCGTAGCATGGGTCTAGCATACTAAAAGTGTAGAGCGCAAATACACTTACAAATAGTTTGAGATTTTTTAGAGAGAGAAAGCTATTCTCTCTCTTTTATTAATGGAATAATCACTAATAAAAATCGCGATCGTACTCATGGTGGTAACAAATACAACTAAGAACTCAAATAGCTAGGTAACGTTCCAGGATGTCAGGATGCGATCGCAAGTGTTGCATCTCCCCAGACCATTTAACTGTTCCAGTATCAAGTATGTAAACTCTGCTTGCCAACTCCAAGGCCCAAGGGATGTTTTGACCTGTAATTAAAATTGTTTGACCGCCACTAGCCAAGCGCTCAATTATTTCTCCCGTGCGCTGTACCAGCAATGGTGCTAGTCCTTCAGTAGGTTCATCCATCAACAGCAGTTGAGGATTACCCATCAGAGTACGGGCTAAAGTCAGCATTTGTTGTTCTCCACCTGAGAGATTCCTAGCTTGTTGATGGCGAAGATGAGCCAGTTCAGGAAAATTAGCATAAGCCGCGTCAAA
This sequence comes from Prochloraceae cyanobacterium, assembly GCA_051439565.1. Lineage (GTDB taxonomy): Bacteria > Cyanobacteriota > Cyanobacteriia > Cyanobacteriales > JBFRWL01 > JBFRWL01. The sequence continues at coordinate 1,034 of JBFRWL010000533.1, read as the reverse complement.
ACTATAGCCGTCAGAGATGGATTTTACCCCTACTTCCAGGTTTTCGTGAACCGTCAAACCCGGAAACACGCGCCGATTTTCTGGAACTAAACCAATGCCTCGGTGGGCAATCTTCCAACTAGGCAAACCAGCTATTTCTTCTCTATTGAAGAGAATACTACCCTGAAGAGGTGGTTGAATGCCCATAATACTAAGTAGGGTGGTTGTCTTCCCTGCACCATGCCTCCCTACCAGCACCACCACTTCCCCCAGATATACCTCCAAACTTACCCCAAAAAGAATGTGGCTATCGCCGTAGTAAGTATGAATGGTCTCAACTTGGAGTAAGGGATAACTTATCAAGGATCTGTTCCTAACAAGATATTGGAATGTAATTGAATCTACTAGCTCTAATCCTCAAAAGTATAGTCAAGCCAGAAATCAAGCTTTTGAAGGATTAGTACAGGCTGGTGTTAGCTTGATGGGGAGAGATTTCAACCAGGTTAACCTCAGCCGAGTCGAACTTAGTGGTGCCAAGCTCAATGGTGCTAAACTCAATGGCGTTCGTCAAACTAACAATTAAACGAGACGAGCGCTCAAAAAATTACTCACTCTTGAGCGCTCGCTTTGTTATGTCCCTTCAAGGTCTAACCCCTAAACAGGCAAAAAAAGCCAAGAACTGGCACAAACCGTGCCAGACTCGGTTTACCTCCTGAAACAAGACAACAGAGGAATTAGCGCCTACCCGGAATTTTTTCTCCCAGTTCTTCCGACATTCAACCATAAATTTATTAGGCAGCTATTTAAGTTTTGTTAGTTGTTTGAGACAATCGTGAGATGTAATGGTTGACACTTTTTAGTCTTGATAGTAATTCCTACCGCTTCTTCTAAGACTAAATCTTCAAGATACCCCCCCTGGGCTAGTGCAGCTTCTTGCATACTCTCAAAAGGACCAAAATAGTAAGTACATTGGGGGATAATAGTCTTAATTTCTAACCACCAATCTTGGGTTTGCTGTTTGAACATAGGTAAATTTGAAAAGATTTTATCTGTTT
>JBFRWL010000532.1:0-10848 GCA_051439565.1 Prochloraceae cyanobacterium | reverse complement strand
CTTGTTTCCAGAAAACTAATTTTTTGGCTATTTTGTTGTATGAGAGCAGCTTCTCCTTTTTATCAAGAAGTTCTTTTTGAATCGCCAGCGCTTTGTTCCAAACCAAACGACAACATCCCGCAAATTGCGCAAAAAGGATTCGTTCTCGAACTTTTGCCTTTAATTCAAACTTATAGGCGCGGCATGATAAAAGAAACGAATATTTAATTCGCTCGTTGCCAGAGGCGCTGTATTTCTGCAACAACTCGATCGCTAGGAGATTCCACCATTTCTATGGGTGGGTTAATTTCAGCACCGGGAATGTTCTGCTTCCAGGGACTATTCGCTACCGATCGCAAGTCAATCCCCGCATTATCTACTGGTCGAAAACCATACTGTACAAATATCTCTTGTTGCTGAGGTTGAGTTAGGAAAGCGAGTAACTTTCTCGCTGCTTCAGCAGTGCTATTATTAACGTTCCGACGAACGATAGCAGCGGTAGCTATTGTTTCAATGGTGGGATTGAGATAATAGATTTGGTATGGTTTATTTTGAGTAATCTTAGCTTGCGACCAGCGATAGAGGGCAATACTTTCGTATACGGTGGCAACATCGGCATCGTTAGGACCGCGAGTAATAAATTCTCTTAAGAGAATATCAGTAGAGCGGGGCGGTTGATATACTGATCGCTTGACTAGAGAAAATAGAGAGACAATAGCAGGACTATTTAAACTGTTAGAGTTGAGATTATTCCCACCCAAGTTGGATCTTGCCCACAAACTCAAGGTTAACTGACCACTGTTGGAACGGGTGGGGTTAGTCGTAACAAAGTCAAAGCTACCCCAATTAGATTTGCCGCCAATAGCACCCCAGTTGCGCTTCTCCATCGCTCGTTCTATATTTTTCCATTGGAAGCGTCCGTTGGGAAATAGCACTTTGCCTCGTTCTGGCCAAGCTATAGCGACTAGCATAGTTTTAGCGATCGGTTGAGGTTGATTTAAGAATGGTTCACCTGGATTATTTTGTGCCTGCCAGCGAGAACGCAATTCTGTTAATTTTTCCCCATTAGCTGGAATTAATACAGTAGGTGTAAAGTCATTTTTCTGGTCAATATAGTTATTGACCATATCTTGAGAACCTTGAAATTTGAGTTCCAGGTTAATATTTTTATATTCTTCTTCGAATCTAGCCTCTAATTCTTTCAGGGGTTCTTCCAGTTCAGTGCCACCAACCACAACAACTGTTTTTTTAATTCCTGGCACTGGAGCATAAGTTATCCCCAATGCTGCCAGAATAATTGCTACAGAGGTAATTGTTCTGTTTTTAATTGAAGATTGAATTTTACTCATGAAATTAGTAAATCGACGTTTTCTTGCATGCTCTTTAATTCCTTACTCAAGAGGAGCAATTCTTGAATTTCTGTAGAGTCATTTAAGTCAGAAGTACGCAGTCGATTTTGTAATTGCTGCAACGCTCCAGCAGAATTAATTACCATAGTGGAAAGAGAAATAATTTGTGCTTGGCGAGCGTCCTGTCCTTCTCGTGCTAGCCTAATATTGTTTTCCAGACTGCCAGCTAATTGCTGGAGTTGTTGACGTGCTAAACCGCTACTTTTTCCTAGTTTAGCGTTTACTTCTGCTAGTTGTTGTTGTAAGTCGTTGACTGACAATAAAGAGTCAGATCCGTGTAAGCGGTTTGCTAGTCGGTCAATTTTTCCAGGTAATTCTAGGGCGCGATTGCAAGCATATTGAACTGCTGTTAATAGTTCGATTTGCGCTGATGAAGTTAGCATTTTTTCCGATTCGGAACGGAGAGTTTCTGCTTTTTCTACTAATAGCTGTGCTTGCTGTTTTACCGATCGCAATTCTCTTTCTAAAGTTGGATTACCTAAATTGAGCTGTTGAGATTCTTTAGCTTTTAATGCTGTTGCGCCACCAGTGGCGATCGCTCCTGCTACTGGTAGCATTATCCAGCTATATAGCTGCAGAAATCGAACACCGACAACCAAAACAATGCCACCAGCTAAAACAGCTAGGGGATAGTGAAGTGGGTTGGCTAATTTCATCTTTAACTAGTAATGTTTGTCTACTTAAAACTCTAGTTGCAATTTCGCCATTAAATCAGAGATAGTTTCTGGATTTCCTTGACTGTAATAACCGCCGTTAAACTCGGCAATTTTTTGCAGAACTTCAGGAGAAAATTCTCCTTTTTGACCGTAGCCAATTGTGAAAAAGGCAATTCTGCGATCGGAAGAAGGACTTGTCTTTTTTAATTCTTGCTCTAATTTTTCTAGATTGATTTTGGAGCCATAATCTTCGCCGTCGGTTAAGATTACTACTGCATTGATTGCATCGGAACGGAAATTTTTTTGCAGCCAATTGCTAGCATAGAGGGCGCTATCGTATAGTCTAGTTCCTCCCGAAGCTTGAAGTTTGTTGATAAACTCAATCCCCCGCTGGCGTCCTTGTTTGCTTCCGTCCACTAAAACTGGTCGATCGATCGTGGAACTAAATCTAATTAATGCCAGCTTCTCCCTGGGACCCAAATTGTTAACATAATTGAGCAAAGTGTTTTGTACTGCTGCTAGTTTTTGCCCTTGCATAGAACCAGAAGTATCAACCACTACCGCCACCAGAGAAGGTTTTTTGGCAAACTGCTGCCAACTTTTGAGCATTGCATCTACTACTTCTGGTTGGGGAGAGCGATAGGATTCATAGGTGGGACTACTTTGAACGCCAAATTGAGGAGAAAACTGTACTCCTAAAGATACTCCAGGAGTGCCAGGACGCAAACCTAATTTAACTGCAATTTGTTGATTTTCTGGCTGGCGCATAAACTCGATTACTTTTTCGGCTGCTTCCTTTTCCAACTTACTCACCCAGGGAGCCTGGGGTAAAATTGCCCTTATATTAGAGCTAAAGGTGGCTTGAGGATAAATCGCTTGGTAGCGGGTCTGACCTGGTTGCAGGTTGCTATTGGCGCGAATCACTGCCGATTCGTATACTGAAGCTACAGAAGCCCAATATGGTCCATTTTTGACCATTGAGTTAGCTAAAGAACTAGTAGAAATACCATAGCGCGTGATTTTGCTCTCAATTTCTCGGACTTGGTCTTGATAGTTGCGCACGTCTGTTACACTTAGTTGTTCCGGTAGCTTCCCAGATACAGAGGCAAATTGAGCTACCAGGGTTTGCAAACCGGAATTAGAACGAGTTGGCGCAGTATGGACGTAACGAATGGGGATCGAAGGCGCATTAGGGTCGATTTGACGGTAATTGTTGAATTTTACTAAGGCAGTGTAGGGATCGTCTAATTTCTCCAAACTCTTGGCTAGATCTGCACTGGTCATAAAGACCATCGGACTGTAAGCGATTAAAGGCGAGTCCGTAATCTCCGGAATGTAATTTTGTCCCGGAAATATTTTATTCATTTGATAAATTAACCGAGACTGATAGATTTCTCCATCTACCGAGAGAAGTGTGGGAAATTGCGGTGAAGAAGCGGGGATAGTTCCTGCTTTGTGTTGTTGCGCTAAGGAAAGAATCGTGGCGATCACATCCCCACTACCTTTAGCTTCACAGGTTAAATCAATACTTTGACCATTACTGAGTTTAATTGGTTTTGTATTAAGTTTCTTAGCTATTTCTTGACAAAACTTGCCTAAGTTACTGCCTGCTAAAAATTTAACTTCAAGCCCCTGTAATTGTGAGTTATTTGTGGGAGATTGACTGTCACAAGCACCTAGTAACAATAAGGTAGACAATAAAGGTAAAGCAATGGTTTTAGTTAGATTCGATCGAGTCGGACAAAGAAATTTATCCATAGATATGCTTAGCTATAGAGCGTGAAATTAATTTTGTCAGGTTTAGTAAAACTGAAATGGGGATTTCTCTTCTGTTCCTTCCCGTTCCCTCTCTCAACCATTTTCTAATTAATTTGACCTACCTACTTATAATCTAAGTCTAGCAATCTTATTTTTGAGTTTAAGTTCTAGTGATTGACGATCCTCCTGCCATCTGCCTTCCCGCGACCATATTCAACTTTAGTAACTTGCGGTAGTTCATAAGGAATTGATAGCACTGGGCTAGTATTAACTAGTCACTATCCCAAATGATTGGGATCGAGGAGAAAAGAAATGGTACAAGCCCAAATTGGCGATCGGGTAAAAGTTCACTACACGGGGAAATTAAATGATGGTACAGTATTTGATTCCTCTGCCGATCGCGATCCCTTACAATTCTCCCTGGGAGAGGGGAACGTCATTCCTGGCTTTGAAGAGGCAATAGTTGGCATGAGTCCAGGAGACTCTAAGACAACAACGATCCCCTCCGACCAAGCTTATGGTCCCTATCGTCAAGAATTGGTGATGGCAATTGAGCGAAAGCAAATGCCAGCAGATTTCTCGGTCGAGGTAGGTCAGCCAGTAGAAATTCGCCACCAAAGCGGTCAGGTATTTCCAGCGATCGTTAAACAACTGTCAGAGTCCGAGGTTATTCTGGATGCCAATCATCCCCTAGCAGGACAAGACTTGACCTTCGATCTCCAGCTAGTTGAGATTAACTAATAGTTCTTCTTTATTAGGAGGGGTGAGTCCCCTTCTTTCTATTTCCTTCTGCCTCCTGCGTTCTTCAATAGCGGCATGCTGCCAAAACCAACTAACTCTGTACCATCACTATGTGAGAATTGTTATAAGTAACATAGAATTCCCCAGATAAAGAAATTGCTATATGTTTGATGCCCTTGCTGAAAGATTAGAAGATTCCTGGAAGAAACTACGCGGTCAGGATAAAATTAGCCAATCTAATATTCAAGATGCCCTGAAAGACGTTCGTCGTGCTTTGTTAGAGGCTGATGTTAATTTTCAAGTAGTCAAAGTTTTTATTGCTGAAGTTGAGAAAAAAGCTCTGGGTGCAGAAGTAATTTCTGGCGTTAATCCAGGTCAGCAATTTATCAAAATTGTACACGATGAATTAGTTAAGTTAATGGGGGAAAGTAACGTCCCCCTAGCCAAAGCAGAAACCTCACCTACAGTAATCTTGATGGCAGGTTTGCAGGGTACGGGTAAAACCACTGCTACTGCCAAATTAGCTCTCTACTTGCGCAAACAAGACCGATCGTCTTTGATGGTCGCCACCGACGTTTATCGACCAGCGGCGATCGACCAATTAATCACTTTGGGCAAACAAATTGAAGTCCCTGTATTTGAAATGGGAACGGAGGCAGATCCGGTAGAAATAGCCCGCCAAGTTCTAGAAAAAGCCAAGGAAATGGGTATTGATACCGATTTGATCGACACCGCCGGACGACTGCAAATAGACGAAGATATGATGGCGGAATTAGCCCGCATCAAAGAAATCGTCCAACCTCACGATACCTTACTGGTAGTGGATGCGATGACGGGTCAGGAAGCGGCAAATTTAACCCGTACCTTCCACGACGAAATTGGCATCAGTGGTGCAATTCTAACCAAGTTAGATGGAGACAGTCGCGGCGGTGCAGCCCTTTCGGTGCGACAGATTTCCGGTCAACCGATCAAATTTGTGGGCGTAGGGGAAAAAGTCGAAGCCTTGCAGCCTTTTTATCCCGATCGCATGGCATCGAGGATTTTGAATATGGGCGACGTTCTCACCCTAGTCGAAAAAGCCCAAGAAGAGCTCGATATTGCCGATGTCGAGAAAATGCAGTCCAAAATCATGGCAGCTAAGTTTGATTTTAACGACTTTATCAAACAAATGCGGCTGCTCAAGAATATGGGCTCCTTTGCTGGGGTAATGAAGCTAATTCCCGGGATGAATAAGCTAGGAGGTGACGTTCTCGAACAAGGTGAAACCCAACTCAAGCTCACCGAAGCAATGATTAACTCCATGACCAAGCAAGAACGGGAAAACCCGGAGTTACTAGCCAAATCTCCCAGCCGCCGTCGCCGCATTGCTCAAGGTTCCGGTCGTCAGGAAAGAGATGTTTCCAAACTGATTAGCGATTTTACTCGAATGCGCAAAATGATGCAGCAAATGACTCAAGGAGGAATGCCTGCGATGCCAGGTATGGGCGGTATGCCAGGTATGGGCGGTATGGGCGGTATGTTTGGTGGTAATGCCCCGCGACCTGGTTTTCGTGGTTATACAGGTGGAAGTTCTAAGAAGAAAAAGAAAAAAGGCGGCAAGAAAAAGAAAGGTTTTGGCACTCTGTAATCGACTTAAAATAATCTTTTCACAGCAATAAGCAGACTAATCGGGAGTCGATCGCTTAGAATCAAAAAGGAGAATTCTAGGTTAATATGATCAAAATACGCCTAAAAAGATACGGCAAGAAAAGAGAAGTTAGCTACCGGATTGTAGCTATCAACAGTCAAAGCCGTCGGGACGGTCGCCCGCTTGAGGAACTAGGTTTCTACAATCCTAGAACCGATGAAACTAGACTAAACGTTCCCGCAATTATTCAGCGGCTCAAACAGGGAGCGCAGCCAACTGATACAGTACGCAACATCCTAAAAAAAGCACGAGTGTTTGAACAAGTCAATGCCTGATTCAACAGCCCTGTCTTCCCAAATCGAAAATACTCCCCCCGCCTATATTGATTTGCTTAAGTTTCTGGTGGAACCTTTTTTGGACCAACCAGAATCTCTCAGCATAGACTGTGAGGAATTAAACAACCATCAGCGGGTGTGGATAAGAGTAGCATTTGAAGGGAAAGATAAGGGACGAGTTTTTGGTCGCGGCGGACGCAATATTCAGGCAATTAGGACAGTCTTGAAAATAGCGGCAGCATCCGCTGGTCAAACCCTCTATTTGGATATTTACGACAACGCTAAACCTACATCCAAAATATCCAAAAAACGAGAAAATGGTTTTAGTGGGAAACAGGTGAGCACTAAACAAAGGACTCGCCCTTCTGCTAGCCCTAAACTTTCAGTCAAACCCCGTTTGTGACATTTTCCCCGACTTGCACACTTAGCTTAGTCGTTGCTTCCAAACCTTGGGATCTGGCTTTCGCAGTTGCAACGAGTACCAGCTAGATCTCCCCTTTGCTTACCCCCTTACTAGGGTTAGTGTGTACACACAAGTGCTCTGGTTTGCGGCTGAGGCTAATGAGCGCCTCCTGAATCCCCACTGTCAAACAGTGAAGCATCCGCTAATTCTCCCAGAATTGTGGGCTAAGGGGGGCTAGGGGACTTTGAAGTCCTGAAGTCCGGTTTTACCCCAGAATTGGGGGCTAGTGTATAGAACTTGCGTAGTTGAAGATATTTCTGTCGAAACAGAATTTTTAAATTTTGAATAAATTGAAGCAATTGTAGTTAAAGCTAAATTATACGATTGATTCAAGATACTTAGCGGCATTTTTGCACCCTAGCATCCTCGCCTCTTCCAAAGGGGTAGCATAATCATCAATTCTTGTTCTAATTGACGTGCTTGCACCCTGCTCAATTAGCAATTTACAAGCTTCGACATCATCCCTAGCAGCAGCCAGATGTAGTGGTGTCCAGTCATTGATTCCTTGCTTGTTGAGCGGTACTCTGTAGTCAAATAAAAGCTTCATTATTTGATACCTTTGGGGTCTATCTCTCTCAATGGCGCTCAATAATGGTGTATATCCTTCATTATCCCTAAAATCTAGACTCACTCCCTTGGCGAGCATCCATTTAATCGTTTCTAACGAAGCGCAATCAATAGCGTTCGTAATCCAATGCCTGCTGATGAAATTATCTTTTCCGTTCGGGAAATCATCAAAGATAACAGCTAATTCCTCTAATTGTTCGATATTCCCTGAAACCAGAATCTCCATAATGTAGCTGTAGTCGTTGTATCCATATTGATATTTACTGTCTCTTTCTTTATTAGTACACATGAACTATAATAAAAAAGAAGAGCATTAACCCACAGCCCCATCTTAAATCCTCAAATAATCAAGGTTTTTCTTAGATGAGTAAGTACTACATTCTCACTATCAATCCCCAAGCTCAATATGAATGGGATCAATATATATTAAGGAATCCAATTACTGGCAAACGTCCCGATTTCACTAGCATAATTTCTCAAGCAGTAGAAAATGAACCTGGTTCTTATTTGCTAGCTGTCAACATTGAAATCCAAGTTTTAGAGAAAGCACCTATTTGCCAGTCTCAACAGATAGAGAGCAAAGGAAGTGAAATTAAAAAATTAGGTAAAGTTGTTAACAGCGAATTGACAATAACTTCTACTTTACCGAATATTTGGGTTTAAAGCCTCGCCCTTCTAGAGCGACTTGATATTTTTCTGCTATAACCTTATCGTCAGAATAAGCGATAAAATGATTGTCTACGAGTCTAAACTAGAAGGAACAAAAAACCAATACGAACGGCTAGACCAAGCTATTCGTACTGGTCGTTTTGTTCGTAATTCTATCATTCGAGCTTGGATGGACAATCAGGTTAAATCTAGAATGCTTATAAGCACTGTGCTGTTTTAGCTAAAGATCCTCAATTTCCTTGGGCTAAACAATTAAACTCGATGGCTAGACAAGCTCATGCCGAAAGAGCTTGGGCTACTGTCGAGCGTTTTTATCGTAATTGCAAAGCTAAAATTCAAGCAAAGAAAGGGTTTCCCAAATTCCAAAAGTATCAAGTCAGAGCATCAGTAGAATACAAAGTTAGCGGCCGGAAATTATCTGAATGCAGACGCTATTTAAATTTAACTGATGGATTTAAAGCAGGTACTTTTAAGTTACGGGGAACTAGAAATATTCACTACTATCAACTCAAACAAATCAAACGAGTCAGGATAGTTAGAAGACACGATATCCCTACTGCTACTGACGAGGGTCTGCCCGTCGGGGCTAATCACGATCGCTACGACTGCTTCTGAATGATTCCTGAAGGTGTGCAGTAGTCTTCCAGTTTGTAGTTTCTAAAGCTTAACGGTCTTATCGTTACTACTACTGGCAAGAAATTGACCGTCTGGAGTGATAGCAACTTGAGAAATTGGTTGAAGTAAGTGTCCTGGGAAACTGCGGAGTAGTTTAACTTTCTGCCAAGCATTGTCGGAAGGTGGCGAAGTTACCTGTGATACTTCTGTTTTTGGCGATTGCGAAGGAGGTTGTAAGCTAGTGCAGCTAGTTTGAGGAACTATTACAACCATGAGCAACCCGATTAAAATCCGACAAGAAATGTACTTGAGCTTCATAGTCAAGGTATACAGATACGGATTTAAGGTTTTAGCACCTGGGAGGTTTGGCACTAGGAACTTTTGGCAAGAAGCGATCGTGGTATTAGAATTGGAGTGTTATTTCCTGTAACCTTACTTTTTGCTGTTATGGAGGTAAACTTTTATTGGACTTTCCGTTCCATAATATAGCAGTTATCAAGTATTTTAATTTCTTGGAAGCATAATCGGAGATATAAATTTTTAGCTGGATTTCCTTTGAGTACACGAAGCAGAACAGGTTTATTAACTATAGTTGCTGATTGAATGACCGTTTCAATTAACCTTGTCCCAATCCCTTGTCCTCGATATGCATGATGTATTTGAATATCTCCAAGATAAAAATAATCTTCTCTTTCTTCGATTTTGAGCATGCCAATATCGATACCATCAGCTTGTATAATTTTTATCAATTTTGGGTCAAAAGTCTCACGAAATTTAGTGCTATTCCATTCATGAGTAAGTTCAACATAAGGTCTCATGATTGACTCATAAAATGGGTCAAGCCATTCAATATCCTCCGACAAAGCAGCTCTTTGTGATATTTTCATCTCTTTATTATCGTCAGTAGAGAAATTCTTTTTCGTTAATTGTACCTCGCATATTTTACAGAGGTCTTTGACACGACAAAAGATGAATAGTCAAATTAAAGAAATAGTCATTTTCTTCAATTGTTTTGGCTGTTGTGAAGTCGGTTGCTGTTGTTGAGTAGAAGTGGATGGTTTTTGCTTAGGAGGACGGCAAACGTCACAATAGGCAGGTTTTCCGCCGAATGTTTCTCTTTCCGTTGGTTGTTTACACCCTTTGCAGACGAACTTGTAGATGCGGGTGTGAATCAGTCGGTGGTGCGCTCTGACGGTATATTCCTGAACGTGGACGTATTTGCTCGACATGCTAAGCGTAATGAGTGAGATTGCTTTATTTTCGCCTAAAACAATAGTTATAGCGGTGTTCAGGTTTATTAAGTACACTTGGCATTGCTTGTTCAAAGAATTGAGAGTGAAAAGTGTACTTAACTAGTTTGCACACCGCTATATCTTCTATACTACATTAGTTGGCTAGATATTTGAATATTTGTTCAGGCTTTGAGTCTGTCCAGATTGTCTCAGTTAATCCTACTTGGGGCGAATGGCTCAAACGACTTAAATTCAAGGGTGTCTAGGGTGTATCGATTGGAGCAATGTGAGTAATTACTTATTTAAGAAAAAACACTTGAGAAAGAGGCTTTTGTCGTGCATTTTTTTTGAGAAGGGGTCAAAATCGACCCTGGACACTCATTTGGTTAATTGGCTCAACCGCTGTTGGCTTCTATAGATGTGATAACTCCCGAAACTGATCTCACCACAACGATCGCCCAATGCGCCGATTGGGGAGAAAAAATTGGAACTCTTCAACCCGAAGGAGTGGTTTGGGCGCTAGCCAGAGCGACTTTGAGAGTTTGTCCCATCCATTCTCTGCCATCTAGGTCAGTACTCGCTTGTGCTTCTTGTGCAGGTGTTTCCATTTCGACAAAAGCCAAACCTTTTATTTGACCTGTTTCTAAGTCGTGGGGAAGATAAAGGTTTATTAGGTTTCCATAATCTTCAACAAGCTTTCTGAGGGCTTCTTCTGTTACGGAGTCGGATAAATTCTCCAGATAAATTGTCATTGCTTACCTCTTGAATTAGAAATAATTACACAGATTAAGTTTTCG
>JBFRWL010000531.1:0-6784 GCA_051439565.1 Prochloraceae cyanobacterium | reverse complement strand
AGCTAAATGTGGCTGTTGGCGATCGCGTTTTCCCCGGTCAGAAAATAGGTGAAGTTGCCGTCACTTCAGCTTATGCTCGAAACCAACAGGTATCAACAGGAGATCATTTAGATTATCGAGCAACAGTTAATGGTCAATGGGTCGATCCGAAAACATTACTTTCTGATGCGACCCAAGGAACTGTTAAGTTTGAAATTAACAAGCCTGGTAACGTTTCCAGTGATCAAATAAGATCAGGTAATCAAGTATTCAATAGCGAAAAGCTCGAACATTTAGATCTGCAAGAAATCTTTAATAGCTATGGTTTAAGGGACTTGGAAGCTGCTGTATCTGACCAAAAGGAAAAGATTCGGCGACAATTTCAGATTGAAGAGTTACAGAATACTAATCAATTTGCCGACTTACTAGATAAATTAGCCGATCTTCAAGACCAGTCTGTGATTCCGAATGCGGATCTTGAGACTCATAGAGAACTGAGACAAGTGGAGGCGGAATTTAGAGGGCTTAAATTTGAGGGGTTACAGGAAATTCAAGGACTAGCTGATGAATTGGCCACGATACAGGGAGTGATAGAAATCTTCCCAGAGGCGATCGCGAAAATCCAAAGCTCAGGCTCGGCAGAAGCTTTGGCAATTTTGCCAGTTTTCGAGCAAATATTATCTGAAGCCCAAACAGCTTTACCCCAGGTTCAAGACAGAATTAAGGAAACTAGCAATATTTACAAAGCGATCGCGGATGAAGAAAGGAAACGAGTTGCTTTCATTGAGGAACAAGGGAAGCTGAAGAAGCTATTGGAAGAGCTTGGGAAGCAAGAGGAGCTTCAACAGCTTCGCTCCAATATAGCAACCGAAAGAGGAACTAACGAGCAAAGAAGACAGAATGATCTTGCTGCAGAAAGGATCAGACTAGAAAAAAGAATCGCTGAAATTAAGCAACAGTACGGGGATACTGACCAGGCATCAGAGTTAATTAAGCTGGAAGAGAGAAATAGCGCGATCGCGGTGGAGAATATTAATCGTGAAGCCGATAACCGCGATCTCGGCTATGAACAGGAGCTTCTTAACCTTAACTCGGGAATTGGCGATCGCAAAGCTGAAGCTGCGAGAGCTAGAGGTTTTGAGTTAGAGGCAAATGCCATTCAACGGGAAAACGCGATCGCCCAAGAGAATCTGAGATATCGGCAAGAAGTAGCTAGATTAGAGCAAGAATTTGCTGGAGATCCCGAACGGCTAGAAAGGCTGAAACAAGCTACTTTGGAACTGAGTCAGATAAATTTAGCTTCGATTGATGAGCAGTTTAAGGATCTTGGTGGAACTATCGAAGATTTAGCGCTCAGTGAGTTTCAGGGATTTTTTAGCAGCTTAGTTACTGATATTCAAAATGTGGGGGACTTGGCGTTAAAGATGATTGGCAATATTGCTCAATCAATTGGTCAATTATTTGCGAAAAGAGCGGCAAGTCAAATCTTTGGGCTGATCTTTAAATCGGCTGTTGGGTTTAGAGATGGTGGGACGGTGGAGAATTACGAGGAAGGTGGAACTGTTCTTGATGCAGTCGCTCATGGGGGAAACCCCCAAGACCGCGCTGCATCGCTTGAGCGGATAGTTCCCACGCCGATTAGCGATAAGCTACAGCAAATTTCCGCACCAATTCGTAATGCGTTCCGTCGTGAGGGTAGCGGTGGTAGATTGGCTGTGTTTACTCCAGGGGAGGAGATTTTATCGATTAAGACTGGTGAAGCTGGTCGGTATCAAGCACTCAAGAGGGAGTTTGGGGTTAGTCCGCTAGAAAAGATCTTTGCTGGTAATTTTTTAGATGGTGGAACAATTGAGGCTAATTTACTGGCTGGCCTGGATTACAGTATTCCGACCATTAATGTTGGCGCTATTGGTTCTCCAAATCGACAAGAACCAGCGATTACTAAAAATTTCTATCTGAGTTCTAGTTATCATGTTTCTGATATGGATAGCTTTAAGGCTTCTGAGTATCAGATTCAACAGGAGCAATTAGAACAGCTCAGACGGATGAATAATACAAGGTAATAAACTGCGTCTACACTTAGAAACTTTTACTATAGAAAAAAAGCTAGTTTTCGATCTGTACGGAGTTTAAAATAATTTTATTTGAGAGTTCCAGGCTAGCTATCCGCGAACATGGCGTCGAGGCGCTTGGCCAGGTCATCGGTTGCATCCACTTGTTGACTGAAGGCAAGAACTATGTTGTCGTTATGACGCAGGATGAGATCGTAGCCTTCTTCGCGGACGAGTTGTTCGATGGCCTCTTCCGCCTTGTCTTCTAGAGCCTCCAAGCTCTCTTCATAATCTGCTTCTATGCGATCGGCACTCCGAACGATGTTTCGACTTTTGCGTAATAGCTCAATATATTCGTTCCTTTCTTCGTCGTTTGAGAATTTTCCGCGATTCACTTTGACAGTCAGCCCATAGTATTTCTTATCTTTAACATAGGCGTAGAAATTACTGTAGTCCCTGATAGGTCTTCGACCAGGTCTGGAGATCCATTGCTGGGGGTGCAGAACAACGGGGTTTAACTTCGCTGTGCCCCCCATCGACTCATATTCTTCGATTAATGCGTCAAGCTCTTGCTCCTTGGTAGCTCGCTCCTGTTTTAGTAGCTCAGCAGCATTCGAGCAGGAAATGGCTTCATCAACATTCACCACACCAATTTTCATGTTTGCCTCCTTAGATGCGCTTGTTTTGAAATCAATGATATCAAGAAACTGTCGGTATACTCACGATTAATATCAAGAAACTTTCTGAATACTATGCCCAGCAAATATGATAGCAAGGATTGTTCGGGGTATTATTCTCTAGAAAAACCTCCTAAAAATATACATAATTGATTAATTTTTATGAAAACATTAGATCTAACATTTCAGAATACGATCGCCCTCCCCACTGCAACAATTACCTGGTGTTGGCTCATAGAAAGAATCGACGGCTTAAAGCTAGGATTCACCAGCTTTGACCTCAGCTTTACTATTGATGGCGTAACCTACGAACCCGCCACAGGCTTTGCACCATCGGCTGATAGTTCCGAAGAAGGATTTAAGCAAAATGATTCCCAATCCTTGAACGGTATTCTCAGCAGTGACCAGATCTCAGATGAGGATTTACTAGCAGGTCTTTATCAATATGCCAAGATAACTTGTTTTCAGGTGGATGTAACTAACTTGCCTTCAAGTTTGGCAGATCAGTCACCAAAATATCTGGAAGTCTACCAGGGGTTTCTTGGGAAAACGACCCAAAGCGATCGCGGTTTCACTATCGAAGTAAGAAAAATTGATAACCTACTGGAAACGGAGATCGGCAAAACAACCTCAAAAAAATGTAGTCACACTTTAGGAGATGAGAACTGTCAGGCTAATATAGCAGCATTCACTACTCAGCAAAGCATCCAATCTGTAGTTAACCAACACACCTTAATTATTGGGGGAAGCTATGAAGATGGGAAATATAATCGAGGGAAAATTGTCTTTGTGAATGGAGCAAACAAAGATATTGTTCGCGATATCAGCTATAACATTGGCAATACTTTTGTCCTGTTTCAACCTTATCCTTTAGCGATTAATTCTACAGAATTGGTAAAAATCAGTGAGGGATGCGATAAGACGGTTTATACCTGTTTCGCTAAATTCAACAACTTAATTAATGGCGATCATGAACCCCATATTCCCACGCAGGATCAAGCAAACAACAACCCAGGAAGCTAGGTAGAGACGTTGCATGCAACGTCTGTACAGGAGTAAGAAGTAAAGAGTGGTGAGTTACAGAGAAGTGGTAAAAGTTGCGAGGGGTTTGGTGGGAACAACCTATGCTTTTCAACAGCGATCGCGTATACTTGGATGTGATTGTTTGGGTTTAATTCTGTTAGTTGGTTGGGAGTTAGATTTGTTTACTTTTGAGATTAAAGGTTATGGAAAAACTGTTGGTAATCAACTCAAAGATGGGATAGAAAAACATTGTCAAAGATTACCAGAAATCAGAGAAGGAGCTTTAGTTTTATTTAATATAGATCGCATTCCTCAACATTGTGGCATCATTACCAACTATCGTGATGATTGGGGTTTAATTCATGCTTATGAAAATGTGTGACAAGTAAAAGAACATCAATTAATTAAATGGTGGAAGGATAAGATTTATGGTGCCTATGCTTTGCCTAATGTAAATTATGAGTAACTATATAGATTTTGTAGAAGAGAAGTTAGAACTTGGTTATGATTATGGTGCAATTGGAGGTATGAGATTTAATACTTCCATCATCAAAAATGGAGACAAGGAAGAACAAAGGAATGTTAATTGGTGGTTACCTTTGGGAAGATGGCAATTAGGTGAAAGAACCTTATTAGAATCTGATTTAGAAGATATCAAAGAGCTGGAATATCTTCGAGGTTTTCATAAACAGAGAAAAGGAAGTAAACAGGGATTTAGATTTAAAGATTGGTCAGATTATTACGTAAAAAATCAGCAGATAGCAATAGGCGATGGAAATACAAAAAAATGGCAACTCAAAAAAACCTATGTTACGTCTAATCATGAGGCTGTTCGTCCCATCACTAAACCTGTGTTGGGTAGTGTTTTTGTTTACCTCGACGGAATTCAACAAATTAGTGGTTGGACTCTTGATTATACTAACGGGATTCTTGAATTTGATAATGCTCCAACTAGCGGAGAAATTATAAGTACTGACTTTGAATTTGATATTCCTGTTTGGTTTGAAACTGATGAGTTTTCCTATACTCTTGAAGGATATCAAAAAGATCCGCAAACAGAGCAAGTTCAAGCTATTTATCGCTTAGGAAATCTGGCAGTTCAAGAGGGCAGAATTCCATTGAGTTTACCCTACAATTACTTACTTCCTTTACCTCAAAAACTCTCATCCACATTAGACTTAGGAATCATAACCAATACTTTAGCTAAAGATAAATTTGATACGAGTAAGGAATCTTTAGTTAGTGGTTTTGTCCGACGAGATAATAATATTCAAGAAGCCGAAAGCTACTTGGAAGTTACTCGAAATTGGAACCAAGAAGAACTAGATAATCTCTTAAACTTCTTCTGGAATTGTAAGGGCAAAGCTGTTACTTTCACTCTGGAGTTGAACGGTAAAAAATATCTAGTTCGCTTCAAAGAAGATAATCTGAATATCAAGTTTTTAGTATCAGATCGCTATTCAGGAGATTCTATTTACGCGATCGCAAACCTGGGATTTTATGTTTTCAAATGCATCGAACCTTTGCCCATCATGCCTCAATTTAATTCGACGATTGAATTTATCTATTTTGGCTTAGGCAACTCGCGAAATTCTCAACCTGTTAATTCTCCCTATTCTGGCGGCTCTAGTGGTGGTAGTGCGGGAGCGGCTTCTAGTACTGGTTCTGGTGGTGGTGCTGCGGGTGGCGCGGGTGGTAGTTCTGGTGCTGCTTCAGGTTTTGCTGTTGGGGTGGCTGATGTCCCAGTGACGATTCCCTCTAGTTTTACCCCGCGATTGATCACAGAGTTGAACGGATTGCCCGTAATTCTGGGGACTGTTTTAGATACTAACGGTCAAGATCTTTATCTGGCATTGCCTAACCTCCCCTTCGATGGCACTTTTAATGCAGTCTTTACCGGTTTCACTCAGACTAGTTTTCCTCAAGGAATGAACTGGCGTTATCGCAATGGCGGAGCCGTGGCTTTGCTGGGGGTCAAAGATTTTTCCGAACCTGCGCCCCAGGATTACCAAGTAATTGCGCTGACTGTGTTTCCTGATTTGTCCTGGGAAATAGTGACTATTGTGCAAGGTGGAAGTACTTCAACTACCGCAGCAGCTAACTATTTCTATGCTTCTGATGACACGATCTACCCTATTTCTCAACTCGGAGCGACCTCGGATAGTCCAAGCAATATGGATATAGTGTTTGGCGGTCAAGGTAATTTGTTAGAAATTCCTGCCGTTTTTAGCGATCACGGATTAGTTGAAGGTGGCGTATATCTCAATCATTATCAGGATCGCATTGAGCATGTGATTAATGGAGTTGCCGAAATAGAGTTTGATTGGGGTGCGAATATTAATCAAAATGTTTTTTACGGCGATTCAGCTCCGAGCTATGTCAATGCTGGTTATCTCCATACTGATATTAGATTTTGTCCCAATAACGATCCTAGCGATCCTGCTAATTGTGATGTTTCAGAACGAACTCGCCATGTTGCAGTCTTGGAAAAGCTCGATAATATCCTCTATTTTGTGGGCGCATTTGAGTATAGCAGTCAATATAATTTCAAAAAAGGAACTGAGTCTTACTTTAAGCGTAATTTGTTAATCGGCAATCGGTATATCCTTAATTTGCCTACTGGTACTTTATTTGATATTCAGTCTTTTGCCTCTGTTCCTGGAACAATCAAGCATGTCGCGGCAGGACAAAATTACATCGCGATTCTGTCTCAGATGTCGGGAGGTTGGTTTATTGGTTTTGCTAACATCAGTACTAGTGATGGCCGTTAATGTTGTAATACTCTTTTCTCAATTAGGGGCCACTACCGGCAGCTCCTTTACAGGGTTGTGATCCTTGAAATTTCGTTAACCTGTCAAAAATAATTTGTAGTATATTTTTCAATAAGAAATTTTATGCTACACAGATTAAAGACCAAACCAATTTCCTGAGTCTTGATAATAAATATTGAGAGAAGAATTTGGCATTGGCAGATCTGCCACTGGGGATAAGAAAGTCGAGCTTGTGGTAAAAATAACTTTATTTGTACCTTTATTGAAAACTTGGCAACTGAAG
>JBFRWL010000530.1:0-5350 GCA_051439565.1 Prochloraceae cyanobacterium | reverse complement strand
AGCATAAGCAGCATAGATTAGATGCAAGCAAGCAGCTCGAATATCTATGCCCTCAATGGCAGAAAGAGCTGCTTTTTCTTTAAGCTGATTGGGCGTATCTGATTCAAGATCGTGGGTAAGTCGGAAACTAATCGTTCCCTTTCCTTGCTTTACTGGTCGCTGATAATATAGTTTGCCCTCAGCATCAGTCGTCCAAGGTAATATTTTTGCACTTGTCAGCAGGTTGCAACCTTCCCAAATCACGATCGAGGAGGCAAGGGCATTATTTTTGCCATTGACAAAAAGATCGGGACTGGTAGCGATACTGATATTAGCTTTATATCTGCCCTTTTTCGAATGCAAGGGAACTGGACTACTATTTGGGCAGGTAACTATACATTGAGGTTCTGGATAATAGCCTTGACAACTATTACAAAGATCTGCTTCGATTTTGTATTGTTTGTCATCTAATTTAATTGCGTTAGTTGGACATTTGGTTTGGCAAATGCCACAGCTAAAACAACTTTCAGGAATCGTGTAACCCATGACAATCTGCTTTTCATGTATTTTTACTTACCCCCTAATTGCTCTTAGCTCAGCACTATAGCAGTTTTCATGTAAATGAGGTACAGCCTAACACCCTGGTTTTTGTTAATTGTTGATCAAGGTGTACCTCACCTATTTGAGAAACGCTATATTTCTTAAAAGCGCTGCTAATTAACCTTGCCAGTTTTTGGCTACCGATTTAAAGCAGGATCTGCTGGTTGCGATTAGGTGTTAGATGAGAAGTCTTAGATAGCAATTGATTTACAGCTTCGCTAAAATCGATTCAGCCAATACCTAAAACCTAGTACTTAATACCTTCTTACTACCAAAATGCTCCAGCTTAAATTGATAGCTCAGTTTTTTACCTATATTTTCTATCCTGGCTGTTAAGGTTTAACTTTATCATGACCTTGTCACTCATTTTGTTGCTATCAATCAGTTTAATTATTGTTTAATTTTCCTTGGCTACAATAAGTTTGATTTACTCTTGTTTCGATCGCCCTCACAAACAACTAATAGCAGATAACAATAACTGAAGATAAAAAACAACACCAAATCAAAAGATTTGGTGCTAAAGCTAAATTAAGACTAATCAATTGACTAGATGACTAGATAAATCAACTCAATTTTTACCTCAATTAGTCAATTAGATAGATCGATTGGCGAGGGGAGAGATTAGAACTGGGTCAGAACATACAGCAATGCAAACAAAACGACCCAGATAATATCTACGAAGTGCCAGTAGATTTCTGCCATTTCCACGCCAACGTGTTTGGTATCACTGTAGTGACCCTGACGGCGCGATCGCCACAATACACCTAGGATTAGTAGAACTCCAACCGTAACGTGAAGACCGTGAAAGCCTGTCATTACGTAGAAACAGTTGGAAAAGATATTGGTACTCAAACCATAACCGAGGGTTAGATATTCGTAGACCTGACCTCCGAGGAAGACGATCCCCATCAAGGCTGTTACCAAGTACCAGAGGCGTAACTTAGAGACATCGTTCTTTTTAATCGCCACATCGCCCAAGTGGATGACGAAGCTACTGGAAACCAGAATTATAGTATTGATCCCCGGCAACAATAGCTCTACTTCTGTTCCTTCTGGAGGCCAATTTTGAGCAGCACCACGATAGATTAAATAAGCGGCAAACAACCCACCAAACATCAAAGATTCAGAAATTAGAAATGTCAGCAGCCCTAATACGCGATAATCGGGATGTTCTTTGCCATGCTCTTCATGAGCTTTTCCGGCTACTGTTGGTGTGGGAACAGCTGTAACAACTGCCCTTGAGCCGTTAATTGTTGTACCTTCCATAATTACTTTGCTCTTTCTTTCCTTATCTGTTTTCTAATCAGCCCTTAGCCTCTTTCTGTACTAACTTCCTCAAGTAGTTCTTCGACAGATTTATCGCTTTCCAGGCTCAATTCGTCAATGCCGTATTCGTAGGGACCTGTCCACAAAATTGGTTCTTCTTCAAAGTTTTCGATCGGAGGTGGAGAAGTAGTTTGCCATTCTAGGGTTAATGCTCCCCAAGGATTGCGACCTGCTACTTTACCTTGGCTCCAACTCCAAACTATGTTGATGAAGAAGGGAATTACGGATATGCCTAAAATCCATGCCCCGTAAGTGCAGAGCTGATTGATGGTAGTAAACTGGGGATCGTACATTGCTACCCGTCTGGGCATTCCTTGCAATCCCAACTGGTGCATGGGGAAGAAGGTTAGGTTAGTGCCAATGAAGGTGAGAACAAAGTGTACCCGACCCCAGGTTTCGTTAAGCATACGTCCTGTAATTTTCGGGAACCAGTGGTAGATTCCAGCATAAATGCCAAACACTGAGCCACCAAAGAGGACGTAGTGGAAGTGGCCAACTACATAGTAGGTATCGTGGACGTGAACGTCGAAGGGTACATTACCCAAAGTGACACCGCCAATTCCACCTATGACGAACATCAACAACAAGCCAATGGCGAAGAGCATGGCACTGGTGTAGCGGATTTTGCCACCCCACATCGTACCAACCCAACTAAATATCTTCACGCCAGTGGGAACTGCCACCAGTAAGGTAGTAATGGTAAAGAACATCCGCATCCAGCCTGGAGTGCCACTGGTAAACATGTGGTGAACCCAGACGATCATACCCACAAGGCAAATTGCCATAGTCGAATAGACGATCGCCATGTAGCCAAAGATCGGCTTGCGAGAGTGAACCGGAACTACCTCGGACATAATGCCGAAGATCGGCAGGATCATCAGATAAACTGCTGGATGGGAATAGAACCAAAATAAGTGCTGGTAGACAACTACATTTCCCCCCAGTTCTGGTCGGAAAAAGCTAGTGCCAAAGTTGATATCAAATAATAGCAGAATCAAGCCTGCAGCTAAGACTGGAGTGGAAACCAATGCCAGCATCGAAGTGGCTAACAGCGCCCAGCAGAACAAGGGAAGCTGATTCCAATTCATGGAAGGAACCCTTAACTTCCAGATAGTAATCACAAAGTTCAGCGATCCCAGAATGGAGGAGGTTCCCACTAGAACAATACTCAAAATCCAGAGTGACTGAGCGGTGTTAGCGGTGATCAAACTCAAAGGAGGATAAGCTGTCCAACCACTCTGCGATCCCCCAAAGAATAAACTGGTAATCAGGAACGAGCCAGCAATGGGATTGAGCCAAAAGGCGATCGCGTTGAGGTTGGGGAAAACCATATCCTCAGCACCGATCATTAGTGGAATGAGGAAGTTACCAAAACCACCGATCGCGCTAGGAACGATCCAAAAAAAGATCATGATCGTTCCGTGATTGGTCATGAAGGCGTTGTACAGACTGGGATCAATAAAGTCTGAATTGGGTGTATAGAGTTCGGTCCGTATGCCCATAGCCATCAGACCACCGATCAAGTAGAACCCAAAAGCAGTTACCAGGTATTGAATCCCAATTACTTTATGATCGATGCTGTAGCCGAAATAGTGATACCATTTCCACGCCTTGGGATGAGAGCTATGAGCTACATCTTGGGGTTGTGGCGTAGTAGTCTCAACAGGAGTTGGTGTTTGTGTCATAGGTGAGGTTAATAACTAAGAGCGGTTAGTAATTTGTCAGTTGTTTGCAGTTTTTCCTAGCGATCGGAGCGGAGTTGAGCTAGAGTATTGCCGTCAATGCCCATTTCCACAGCATAGGGATCGAGAAACTCTGAAGTGGTTAGCTGAACTGGATTCACAGCAACAGTTTCCTGGGGATCTTGCTGCTGATTGGCAATGCGGTTCTGTTCCAACCAAGCATCATATTCTTCTTGGGTATGAACGATTATTTGTGTCCTCATCCCGCCGTGGTAGCTGCCACACAGTTCGGCACAAACTATCGGGTATGTGCCTGTTTTAGTGGCAATGAATCTAAGTTGACTTTCCTCACCAGGAATTGCATCTTGCTTAATACGAAACTGAGGCACCCACAAGGCGTGGATAACGTCAGTAGCAGAGATTTTGAGTAGTACGTCTTTGCCCACGGGAACGTGCAACTCACCAGAGATAGCGCCAGCATCGGGATAGTTAAAGATCCAAGCAAACTGCATCCCCGTGACATTCACCACTAGGTCTGCTGCTTGGCCTTCCTTTAATGGAGAAGCTCCAAAGCCATATTTGCTATCACTCAAGGCTACTAATTGGTCTGAATTTGTTCCTTGAGTCTCGTCAATCAGAGGAGCTGTCATCTCACTTCCTGGCATCATGGCAATTTTGGTGTGGGAATCATGGTGAGCCATGTGAGGATGACCTATTTCTAAACCGCCCATCTGTTTGTAAATATCAACGCTGTAGATCCCCAGTATGACGACAATAATTGTGGGGATCGCAGTCCAAAATACTTCTAAAGGCAAGTTACCTCTAATCGGCGCAGCATCTGTACCATCTCCCTTACGCTGACGGAATCTAATCGCAGCATAGATGATCGCTCCTTCAACCACTAAAAATAGAGCGGTGCCAATAGTGACCATCAGGTCAAAAAGATTATCTACTAGAGGCGCTTGTTTAGAAACTTGCTCTGGCATCAAACCGTGGTTGTGACCAACCCAGAGACTAATAATTGTTACTAACACGCCAATGGCCAGCGTCCATACGGCAACTGGGATTGTTTCTTTTTCATGCTCCATGGTTGTGGTCCTTAACTTGTCGATATCTAGTTTTATTTTTACTCGGGTAGAGAAACTAGCTGCTTTAATCTTGTTGCTTGGATAATTAGTAGTTGCCAGTCTTAATAACTTTTTAAGTCATACATGATTGGCAAAAACTTCATCTAAAAAACAAAGACTTTTCTTATCCAATTGCTTCTATCTCAAGCTATACCAGCCGAGCATAATGATGGCTAATTTTTTATATCTTCAGTTTATTAATATGACCAATAAGTTTCAAATAAACTGTTCAACTCGAACAGTTCAATCTTAAAAAAACCTTAATTAAATTGATAAGAAATATAAAAACAACATGAGTATTATCGAGAAGAGAAATCTGAGCAGTCTTCTTTTCCATAAGGATGCATCCCACAGACTAAGAAGTTGCCACCGTAAGCCTGTCCGTGAAACCAGCTACACTTGAGACAATTATTAGGAAGCTCGGATTTAGCATTTAGATTCTTAAGTAAATTTAATCGCAAAATAAAAACCGGTACTAGAATCAGGCTGCTTATTTTCACCAATATGATTATTTTCAGAATTATTTGTAGTAAGGAACAAAGAGGAGAATTAGTAGAGCTTGACAGGAAGAGGAATTTGATTTGAGCAACAACTGTTAAGCCAACGAAAAAGATTAAAGCTCCCAAAGCCAGAAAA
>JBFRWL010000529.1:0-2671 GCA_051439565.1 Prochloraceae cyanobacterium | reverse complement strand
AACTGCAAAGTGACCCGGAATTAGAGGAAAAAATTCTTCAACCTGGTGAAATTTTAGGCATCGATGATCTATCTCATGAGGGCATCCTAATTCGGTTGTTGTTTAAGACTAGACCTTTGCAGCAATGGTTTGTCGGGCGACAGTTTCGTATCCGACTCAAAAAAGCATTTGATGCAGCCGGAATTTCCCTCGGCGTACCACAGCGCGAGATTTGGCACCATAATGAAAACGGTAATCAGCTGACTGGAGAAGAAGTGAGGGGGGAAATATAGCAAAAAGTAGCTTTAAACCTTTACCAGCACTTAGCAATCATTGAGTGAAATTAGGCGATATGGCGCCCTAGACGATCTGGTAAAGGTAAAAATTTCTCTACTATATTAATTACTTGAGAAACATTGATGGGCTTAACCAGAAAACCAGAAGCTCCAACAATTCTAGCCCGGGCTCGATCGAGCAAAGCATCCTGAGCTGTAAGCATGATTACTGGTGTATTTTTTAATTGAGAAGCCTGTCGCAGTTTGGAGCAGATTTCGTAGCCATTAAGCCAAGGCATTCCTATATCGAGAAAAATCAAATCGGGTTTAGATAAAATTATTTCAGGTAGAGCCCGCAAAGAATCCTGAATGCCGATAAATTGATAACCTTTTGGCTTGAGAATCTGCTCCATCACTTTCAGACACTGGGGACTATCTTCGATACAAGCTATCAGTGGTTGAGGTGGAACCGCAGATTGGGCAAATACTTCTGAAGCTTCGCGAAGGTTAATCTCAGTTGTTTTTGGTGGCGAGTCGATCGTAGAATATTTTAACTGAAGCTTCTTAGCCTTAAGATTCTGACTCAATGATTGCCAGAATTGCTCATCTCCTAAGTACTTTCCTACTTCAGAGTAAGCATCTAATTTCCGACCGCAAGTAGCACATTTTAAGTCAAGTTGATTGACTAATTTATGTACATCTTGATGAGGTCTATAGTCAATTTTTTCTGACAATCCTACATTTTTAAGGACCTCACGTAAGGCAAACAGTACAGGTTGACGAGTAGAAGTTACTGTGCTGCGTTTTTCTCGCTTGACCATCTCCTCAGAACAAGTTCTCCAATTTTGATAAAATTCTGCTCTAATTATTTGTTTTTGTTCTTCAGATAAAGTTTTCATTTTTTCTTTTCTCTTAATTTAGAATTTAGAGGTAACAACACCCCAGCTAACAGCTAACTTCTCATTGCGGTTTTATATTTATTTTTGCCTACCCAGTTAATTTGTCGGTTTTAGGGATTGGGTATTAGGAATTGGGAAATACAAACTTCACTTTCTCCCTTTCTCACCAGTAACCATTCACTAGTCACCATTCTCAGATGTACCTCATTAATACGAGAAACGTTATATATCTCCCAATAAAGTATTTTTTTTTTTGTTTTTTGTAAATTGGCAAAAACTCTGAACTTAAAGATCGGGTTGAGCTAAAAAAAGTCTGACTCTAGCAAATATTCTAAGTAAATTCTCTAGACTAGACTTCTTACTTTAAGTTAGGCAATAGGGAACAGGTAAGTAGGTAGGCATAATTAAATGTAACACCTAGATCTATGGCGGTCGCCAAGGGCGCGCCGGAGGCGAACGCCAGAGCAGAGCCTTTTCGAATGCAGATGAAACTGTAGTTGTGACGGTCGGCGGTCGCCCTAGGCGCGTTTTCAGCGACCGCGAAGCTGATATTTTCGATTTATTTGCTCTCGAACGCCTAAGCAATTCTCATCTGTTAATTCGTGCCGAACGCGCTCAGCTCGGCTGCGCCTGCGGCGACCGAAAAGTCAATCATCCCAGTAAATACCTCAAAGCTGCTATCGCTCAAACAGAAGCCGCCGGAGAAATGGAAGTAGAAATTCCTCGCGCCAAGGATTGTTCGGTACTAATTGCTACTTTGACAATTCGATATGAAGAACTACAGTTGGAAACTGCCGATCACGAAGTGGCGCTGCGCGATCGGATTGAAAGAGCATTGGCCACTTACTCGATTGTCGCTTGGCGACTTTTATGGCTCACCATAGATGCGAGAGTTAATCCGGAATCTCCTTGTGACCGAGTACTTGAAACAGAGGAATGGCAAGCACTTTATGCTCGTATTCACAAGTCTAAAAAAATTCCGAATCGTCCTTCTTGTTTACGTCAAGCAGTGCGATGGATCGCTCAATTAGGCGGTTTTCTTGCCAGGAAAAGTGATAAAGAGCTAGGAGTAAAAACTATTTGGCGTGGATTGAGACGTTTGAAGGATCTGGCTACTGGTTGGAAATTAAAGCTCTCTACAAACTATGAATAGCAAGGCTTTCAATACTTATGGGTAAAGCATAGCTTCTTTGATGCTACTATAGACAATATTATGCAAACAACTGCTGAGTATTTTTGTGCTTTTTGTGGCGAACCCAATACAACTTTTGTCGATATTAGTGCGGGAATGCAGCAATCTTACGTTGAAGATTGTCAGGTTTGCTGTCGTCCCAATATTTTATTTATTAGGGTAGACGAACATACCCTTGATGTAGAAATTGAAACTGATTGTCAACTACCTACGGTGAAACCGTAGGCTTGCTAACCCTCAATTAGTGACTAAGAGTTGACTAGCGCAAATAGCCTTAGTTTGGTACGTACTTCCGAATATTTCGCCAGTTCGGATTATCTACAAAA
>JBFRWL010000528.1:0-5798 GCA_051439565.1 Prochloraceae cyanobacterium | reverse complement strand
GAACTGGTTTAGAAAAGTTCGCTTTGCGGCAAGTACAGGAAATAACTGGAATCGATTTGAACCAGTTTAATTTGAACGACTTCACAGCTATGAACTGGCAGTCGATCGCCTCTCTAACCAAAGCGATTCCAGGGCTAAAAGATTTACCTGTCGAAGAAGTTAAAGTCGCCTACGATTTATTTAACTCAGTCAGTAGCGGACAATTAGCCACAGTACTGGAGGAATTTGATTCTGCTTCGATCGGGGATATTCTCGACTTCAATCCATCTTGGGGCGAAGTGCCTTTGGGTGATGTTCTCAACCTATCTAATTACAACTTGGTTAACTCGATACCTGGATTAATTTTTTCCCCGATCGACACTCTCTCAAACTGGGGGCAATCATTAATCTCCCAAGTACCAGGACTGGGGCTAGTCCCGTTCTCCATGTTCCCATTAGGCTTTAATCTGGGTGCAGGAGCAGTAGCGATCGCGGATATAGTTTGGAGCGATGCTGAATATGGAGATCCATCTCTTAACGATGCCTACTTTGTTTCTGGGGAGGCTAGTGGGGGTAGTACCGTTCCCAAACGCTGCTCACCTGGAAAAAGTTGTGCTTATTTGGAACTGAGCGATCTGCTAGGAGCCAATGGGCCATTCTATGGAAAGCGTTGGGTATCGGGTAATTCCCAACAAGTATCAGGTGGTGAAGGTCTTCTCAAGGTTGTAAATGGAGGAAAAGAACCTACTGGAGTCATGGTTTATGGGAATTTATTCAAAGTCGTTTTGACGGGAACTGATGAATCGACGGGTACAGCGAAATTTGGTTTGTACCTTCGTGCTTGCCCACCCCCAATATTTCCCTTTAGCAAAAAGCTTGGTTGCAGTCCATACTTTATAGGGCCTATCCCTTGGATACCTGCATCTGAGAAGCAGCTTATAGTCATGGGTGGGGTCAACGCTCCTTCAATTAATGTCCCCAAACAGTATCAGCAACAGATTGATGAGGTGATCGCTCAGTATCAGCCACAGCAGCAAGTTATTGGTTATTTGCCACCGCCAGGAAACATCAATCAGGCGATCGTACAAACAGCTACATCTATGCGTGGGTTTCCTACAGATAATCGTTATTCACCCGCCGCTACTCTTGATGGAAGATGGTCGTGTGCTTGGGCCGTCAATCAGGTTTTAATGAACTCTGGTATCAGACCATTGGGGCAAAATCAGCTTCATGTTCTTTCCATAGAAGCAGATTTAAAAAATGGTCGTGGTGTACAGGTATCAACGCAGCAAGCACAACCTGGAGACATTGTACTGGTCGATAGGGGTCGTCATACTAACCAGCAACATATTGGTATTTGCCTGACTCCTGGTTGTACTCAAGCTATCTCCAATAGTTCGAGTGCAGCTTCATTCTCTTGGATTAGTGACGGACATTTTTCTTCTGCTTACCAAGGGGCAAGACGCGCTATTTATCGAGTAATCAATTGAGAAAATTTTTATGAGACAAATTAGTTTTTTCCCAAAAGAAAGATTAATCAAGTTGCTTTCGATCGCTTTGTTAGGAATTTTGCTAACTGGTTTTTCTAAGAATTTAGCACAAGACATTTTAGTTGAGCCGAATTATTTGATGACTCAATCTAGTAATAATTTAGAATCAGTACCAGATTGGACAAGCATTAAAGAGGTAGCTGTTCAAACTTTAGATTTGCCTGGTTCTGTTAAGGTCGAATTCCCATTGGTCATGAGCTCTAGTGATTATGCGATGGTGGGTTGGGTTGGCGATCATGTTGGAGGATTACTCTTTTTGAAAAAAGAGGCTTCTACTTGGTCAGTAATACCTGGAACTGGTGGCGGTGTTCCCGATGTTGAGCATTTAGTTAGTGTCGGAATTCCTCGAACTGTTGCTCAAGGATTTATGGATTATCTCAATAATCCTAACAAGTAATTTTAGTGTCAAGTGACTAGTGCTAATAAATTACCGCTCGCGTCACTAAGCTGTGAATTAAAAATTATTACGAAGATAACTCAAATTAAATCCAGATAAGTTGCTACTTTTTCTATATTGGTCAAATCTCCAACCAACTTCTGCTTTGGAAGTGGAAGTTTTTTGATTAATGTAGGAGTAGCAAAAATTCGTTCTTGTTCTGCCAGCTCTGGTTGCTGATAAATATCAATTAATTCAAGTTGATAACTTTCAGGTAGATGTTCTTCACATAAAGATTTGAGCTGTTGGATAGCGATTAGAGACAACTGAGTGCTATTAGCTATATATAAATGGAAGATATATTGTTCAGTTCTAGACATGAGAAGCTCTTCGACTTCTAAAAATAAAAAAGTGTGGGCTTTAGGTAGGTGCTTTTAGCTCATTATCTTTTGACACTGTTAGGCAATCTATTGACTATTTATTTGGGAGAAAAGATTGACGGTTTTGGATTTATACAAGCTCAAATACAAAAGAAATGAAAATAATCCCCAATCGAAATGCAAGTAACTTGACCTCTAATGTAATCTACCCATGAGGAAAAATGATTCGTTTTCATTTAAATTTATCTAACTCAAGCAAATATTAAATATCCTAACAAGACGTGAAAAAAGTTTATCAAAACACAAAAAAATCAAAGATTTTTAACAAGAGAAAGACAAATTATTCAACTCCAATGGTTATTAAATATCTGCATTTCAGTGGAACCATGCCCCCTCTCGTGAAGACGAGCATATGGATTGTCGCAACCATTATCGTAGTAGCATGCGGTGAGCCAACCGAAATCACAGATGAGGCAGTAGACATGCCAGCTAGCGCTAACGGGAATGTCCTCTTAGCCGAATGGACGGGCCCCTACGGAGGTGTCCCGGCCTTCGACCAGATGAAGCTCTCCCATCTGAAGCCTGCACTCGAAAGCAGCATGGAGAAGACCCTGACGGAAATCGAGGCCATAGCTCAAAACCCCGAGCCCCCCACCTTCGAGAACACTATTGTCGCCATAGAGCGTACTGGTCGAGATCTCGATCGCGTGAAGACCTACTGGACAATATGGAGTTACAACTTGTCGTCGCCTGAATTCCGTGAGCTCCAACTAGAGATGGCACCAAAGCTGGCAGAATTCCGGAGCCAGATCATTCAGAACCAAGCGCTGTTCGAGCGGATTAGAACAGTCTACGAGAGCGCCGAAGCCAGAAATTTGCGCCCGGAGCAGCAGCGGCTGCTGCAACTGATGTACGACAGGTTCGCGCGCAGAGGAGCAACGCTGTTTGGAGAGGCGAGAAAACGCTACGTAAAGATAGACCAGCGCCTGGCCAAGCTGTATACTCAGTTTGCTAACAACTTGCTGGCAGACGAAGAAGCCTATATTACTTATCTAACAGAGGAGCAGCTGGGCGGTCTACCGGAGTCGTTTATCAGGGCTGCTGCTGCTGCTGCTAAGGAAAAGGGTCACCAGGGCAAATATGCTGTCACAAATACGCGCTCTTCGATCGAGCCGTTCCTGACGTTTTCAGAGCAACGCAATTTACGCGAGAAAGTCTGGAGAACGTACTACAGTCGTGGCGACAACGGCGATGAGCACGACAATAACGCTTTGCTCGCCGAGATCCTGCAGCTGCGAAACGAGCGTGTGAAGTTACTGGGCTACAAGAACTACGCGGTGTGGCGACTGGAGAACCGGATGGCCAAAACGCCGGAGCGGGCTTTCAAGTTGCTCGAAACTCTGTGGCCGGCAGCCAAAGCTCGGGTCGAGGAAGAGGTCGCCCAGATGCAGGCGCTCGCCGACGCGGAGGGGGCCGGGATCACAATCGCGCCGTGGGACTACCGTTACTACGCTGAGAAAGTCCGAAAAGCTAAGTACGCTCTCGACTCGGATGAAGTCAAGCAGTACCTGCAGCTCCATAACCTGATCGACGCGATGCACTTGATGGCCAGGGAACTTTTCAACTTCGAGTTCACGCCAGTTCCTTTGGGTCAAGTCCCAGTCTTCCATGAAGACGTGAAGGTATGGGAGGTCACAGACACAACGTCGGGGAAATTCGTGGGGCTCTGGTATCTCGATCCTTTTGCGCGTCCGGGCAAGCGCTCAGGGGCATGGGCGGACTCCTACCGTAGCCACGAGAGCTTTGATGCTGAAGTCGCGACCTTAGCCTCTAACAACTCCAATTTCATCAAGGGGGCACCGGGGGAGGTAGTTCTCATTTCCTGGAACGACGCGGAGACTCTATTCCACGAGTTCGGCCATGCGCTCCACGACCTATCTTCCAACGTCGTTTACCCTACGCTGAACGAGGGGGTGCCAGACTACACGGAATTCCAATCGCAACTACTCGAGCGCTGGCTCCTCACGAACAAGATCACCGACAGCTATCTTCTCCACGTGAAAACCGGTGAGTCGATCTCAACTGCACTGGTCGAAAAGATCAAGAAGGTGGCGAAATTCAACCAGGGATTCGAGACAACGGAATACCTAGCCTCCGCTCTTGTTGACCTGCTATATCACACAATAGATCCGGCTGGTCTCGCTCCAGACTCGTTTGAGCGCGAGACTCTCAAGGCTCTCGGCATGCCAGACGAAATCGTCATGCGTCACCGGAGCCCGCACTTTGCGCACATCTTCAGTGGCGAGGGCTATTCAGCTGGCTATTATAGCTACATCTGGGCGGACGTTCTGGCTGCTGACGCGGCTGAAGCCTTTGCTGCGGCACCGGGCGGCTACTACGATAAGGAACTGGCCAAAAAACTGGTCGGCTATCTATTCGCGCCCAGAAACTCGGTGGAGCCGGCGGAGGCTTATCGAGCGTTCCGAGGACGGGACGCTAAGCTCGATGCCTTGATGAGAGAGCGTGGATTCCCGGTTCCTGAATAAGCAGTTTTTCTGCCGATAACGGCTGTCAAGAGCAAGCCCTAACGTGCATCGACGAACTTCTAGCGCAACTGAAGTTCCTACCCGTAATCAAGAAAAAGCCAAAGCGACCGCGCTTTCCCCACCAAGAGGATATCGCGGTCGCCGCCGGCGCACATCAAGGTGACCGGCTGCTGCTAATTTCACGAATCAAATCCGATTGCTAGAGTAGCCTAAAGCAATTCAAACTAGATAAAATTATTAATATAACATTAGCAACGGAGCGATAATTAAATTAGGCGCTCCAGGAGCGGAACGATCGTTAACCGGAGGATTGAAAAATGACTCAGAAGTCATACTTAGTAATTTCCGGCTCAGTTTTTACTCTAATCGGACTCTTTCATTTGCTCAGGGTCATATATCGGTGGTCTGCACACATAGGAGCATTTTCAGTTCCACTCTGGCTGTCATTAATAGTCATTCTCGTGGCAGCTATTCTCTCGCTCTGGGCTTTTAAATTATCAAGAACAGTTACGCCATAACTCTGTTGCTGCTTCTTATTACTATCGGTTGCCGTAAGTATTCAACCGAAAATCATCTAATCTACTTATGATGAGTGCCCGAAGCTGCTCCTAAGTAGGTAGGCATAATTAAATGTAAAACCTAGATCTATGGCGGTCGCCAAGGGCGCGCCGGAGGCGAACGCCAGAGCCAAGCCTTTTCGACTGCATTTATTTACTCATGGGCATTTTATAAATAAATATGCCTACCTACTTAAAATGGGATCGAATCTAACTTACTTTCAGCAGAACTAGAAATATTTGTGGTTTGAGAAGAGTGACTATTACCATTATGGAAAGTCCTATTAGCTTGTGAATTAATTGCTTCTTTATAGACGGGTGGACTGGTCGAATTATCATCAAACACTGCTTCTTGTATTGTTCGGTCAGTTGCAGCAATTCTATCGTGTTGTAGCCAATCAGCAGGGGTT
>JBFRWL010000527.1:0-3013 GCA_051439565.1 Prochloraceae cyanobacterium | reverse complement strand
GGATCAACTAAAATCGAGCCATAAACTTGAGAGGTCGTAAACTCAGGTCTTGATAAAACTCTTCCTGAGATAGTTCTACTTTAGACTGAGCAGATAGGAGTAGTAAAGCCCAAAAAATTGCGGCTCTATCCGTTCGAGAATCCCTAATTGGAGCATCAGAATCCTCATTTTGGCTATTTTGCCACCATTTTAATAAATGTTCCCAGTCGATAAATTCCTCATTGTTACTAGCTAATTGTGGGAAATCGAGATAGAGAAAATGCTCTAACTGCAAGGCTAATTCTGTAAGATTTTCGTTATGAGCTAGTTTAGCGATCGCCTTCATAGCAGCGCGACGGGAAGAAGCTGATTTTTTCTTGGGACGATTATTAGTAGAGACAGATTCAATTTCTGCTGCAATATGTTCTAGTTGCTCGATTAATTCTTGTAAAGTTACCTTGCGTTTTCCTAAGGGCTGTACTGTAGTACGACGACGAATTTGGTTTTCTAAAGCAGAGGGTAGAGAATTATGGGGTTCAATTTCCTCCCAAGGGATTTCTTCTGGTGAGTTATTTTCTGCTTCTGCCTCTTCTACAGCTTGGAGTATTTCTAGGGTATCCGCTTTGAGCAATACCAACATAGAAGCCCACAAAAAGGCTTGACCTGACTGGGGTAAGTCTGCTTCTTGGGTCGGGGAGGGTATTGTCCCAGTCAAACCTAATTCTGTCAAAAACCTATCTATTACTTCAATGACGGGTACATCCCAAGGGTCGATTTCTCCCCTTTCCGCGGAGTCAATGAGATTGGCGATCGCTTTTTGTGCTGTAGGAATAGTCATTATTGATGATAATGAAATTAGTTTTCTTAAAAGTATATTGAATATGAACCAATCTGTTACAGATTTACGGCAAGATTATACTTTAGCTGGTTTGCAAGAAACTGATCTAGACTCGAATCCTTTTAAACAGTTTGAGATTTGGTTTAAAGAAGCATTGGATTCAGAATTGCTCGAACCAAATGCCATGACTCTAGCAACTGCCACCCCTGATGGCAAGCCCAGTGCCAGAATTGTTTTACTCAAAGGGTTTGATGAGAGAGGTTTTGTTTTTTATACCAATTACGAAAGCCTGAAGGGAAAGCAATTAATAGTTAATCCTCAAGCAGCATTGGTTTTTTTCTGGGATCGTTTAGAAAGACAAATCAGAATAGAAGGAAAAGTCACCAAGGTCAGCCCTCAAGAATCTGATGCTTATTTCCAAAGTCGCCCCAAAGGTTCACAAATTGGTGCTTGGACATCTAACCAAAGTCAAGTGATTTTTAGTCGGGAAGTATTAGAGAAAAAACACAAAGAATTGGAAAGTTATTACGCAGAAACAGATATTTTACCCCGTCCTGAACATTGGGGTGGATTTCGTCTTAGCCCTGAAACTATAGAATTTTGGCAAGGTCGTCCTAGTCGTCTCCATGATCGTTTAGTCTATTTATTACAAGCAGATGGTAGTTGGTTAATTACAAGATTAGCTCCCTAGTACCTTTGAATCGATCTACTAAGGTAAGGAGGAAAAAAGATGACAGCAATAGGAAGAGCAGAAACATCCTTGACTTTGGCACTACCAGAGTTGATGGAATATCCTGAAAAGGGTATTCTCAGTAAAGTTCTGATTAAAGATAGCAACTGTCAGTACACTTTATTTTGTTTGGCAAAAGATACAGAAATTGAGGAACATACCTCCAGTCGCAATGGGACAATTCTCGTCCTGGAGGGTAAGGGTAAACTGACTCTAGAGGGGCGAGAAATCATTTTACAGCCAGGGGTTTTTGTCTTTATGCCTGCCCATACACCCCACGCTTTGCAAGCCTCGGATAATCTAGGGTTTCTCCTCACCCTCTCAGAACAATCCCCCCACGGGCAAGCAGGAGGATAATGACAGGATGACTCAAGCAGAATTACCATCAACCACGACTCAGACTCAGGGCAACCGACAAGCTTGGTATCGACCGACCTTTTCCCCAGAACACGGGGTATATGTGGTGTTATTTGGCTCTTTTTTGACGGGAGCAGCCTTAGCTCAAGATTGGACATTCGTCACGAGTTTAGCTTTGGTGAGTGCTTTTTGCGGTTTTCAGGCAGAATATCCCCTGAGTATGCAACTCAAGCAAAGAAGCAGTTGGAAGCCCCGCTTGCTAGTTTGGGGTGGATGTTATGGGTTGGTGGCACTGGTTATTGCCCTCTGGCTGAGTTGGCGCACTCCTTCACTGCTGTGGCTTTACGGTACTGCCCTCGCAGCTTTGGTTTTTGACGGTATAGAAGTGTTAAAAAAAGAGCGTAAGTCTATCCTCAACGAAGTTGTTACCTTTGCAGCAGTTTGTTTAGTGGCACCAATTACAGCTACGGCGACTACAGGTTCTCTCACTGTCACGGCTTTAGCTTTGTGGAGTTTCAATGCTCTCTTTTTTAGCAGTAGCATTTTTACAGTTAAGTTACGTAAGCCCAAGACGAGTAGCTTTCTTCCTGGTTTGATTTATCACATTATTGCCCTGTTAGGAGTGTTAGGACTGTACCTTGTTGGTTTGCTCCCCTTACTCACCATACTCCCTTTCACCGTGGCAATAGCTAGATTCAGCTTGGTTATCGGACAACAGCAGTGGTATCGCCGTATTTCCATTGGCTATGTTGCCCTAATAGAGACAATTGCAGCTTGTCTGTTTGTTGCTACTGTTGCTCTCTCATTGCTTCCCCTCCATTCCCATTAGGTGTAATAGTCTCTCAAGATTGATTTGATGGATGGGAGAAAAGTTCGGAATGACTGACCGTAGTCACTTGTTGTTAACTCCGAACTCCGTACGCGCAGCGGGATACCGCAGGTCACTCCGAACTAATTAATTAAATGTTGATTTATCTCAAAACTAGACAAACTCATCCCATAATCAGAATTTGTAAATCGAAGAAACAGAAAGCGTAATTATGCTAAGTTACAACTGTCAGCGTAGTAGATTCTCCCAATTATGTTTGTATGGTATTACTCTTCTGAGT
>JBFRWL010000526.1:0-6305 GCA_051439565.1 Prochloraceae cyanobacterium | reverse complement strand
GTTTTTTGACTTCGTATCCTGATAATCCTTTTCCTGTATCTAGATAAGTCTGATTGATCAAATTAAGACAATAATTCCACAGCCAACGACAATTTCCGAAAGACTGGCTTAAGGCAAGTTGTTGCTGACTATTGGGATACAATCTTATTTTGACTACTTGCCGCATTTAGAGTAAAATCTGTTTGTTATAAATAATTGTAGCACAAAAAAATAAATTTTGCCCGCGATTCATCTAGCGATTTAATCAAAGATTACAATCGTAGGATTCTCGCGGATTTTGCTAAATGGATGTTGTCGTTACTGGCATAGGTTTACTTTCTTCTCTTGGTTCGCTCGATCGCAGTTGGCAAGCTTTAGTTGCAGGTAAATCTGGAATTAAACTTCATCAGCCTTTTGCAGAACTTTCACCCCGTCCTCTAGGACTAATTAAAGATACACCAATACAATTAAACTACCTCCTCTCCCAAATAGTAGACGCAGCACTAGAAGATGCTAAATTAGTGGCACCTTTACCAGAATGTGGGGTGGTAATAGGCTCTAGTCGTGGATATCAAGCAGCATGGGAAGAGTTCGCAGCCCAGAGAATAAGAGACGAAGGTACAAGGAGAATATCGAATCAGAAATCCTTCAGTACTTTTGATTGGTTAGAGACTCTACCCCATCAAGGCGCGATCGCCGCAGCGCGTCAAATAGGTTCGGCTGGGCCAGTACTAGCGCCAATGGCAGCTTGTGCTACGGGAACCTGGGCGATCGCCCAAGCATTTGAACTTTTGCAAATGGGTAAATGCCAGCGAGTTATAGCTGGTGCAGTTGAAGCCCCCATTACTCGACTCACCATAGCAGGATTTGATAAAATTAGAGCCTTGGCAAAAACAGGTTGCTATCCTTTTGACAAGCGTCGAGAAGGTTTGGTATTAGCTGAAGGAGGGGCTGTTTTAGTCCTGGAGCCAGCAGAATTAGCTAAAAGTCGCGGGGCATCAAT
The DNA here is from genome assembly GCA_051439565.1 of Prochloraceae cyanobacterium. GTDB lineage: Bacteria > Cyanobacteriota > Cyanobacteriia > Cyanobacteriales > JBFRWL01 > JBFRWL01. The sequence continues at coordinate 5,323 of JBFRWL010000526.1, read as the reverse complement.
ATACGGGCAGTTGTTAGGATTTGGCTTGACTTGCGATGCCTACCATGTAAGTGCGCCAGAGTCAAGCTCTAGGAGCGGCACTTTAGCCATCAAACAATGTTTAGAGCGCAGTCATCTGACTCCCGCCCAGATCGACTACATTCACGCACACGGCACTAGCACCAAGCTGAATGACCAGAGGGAAGCCCAACTTATTAGGAATTTATTTTCTCAAGGTGTAGCTGTAAGTTCCACAAAAGGAGCCACTGGTCATGCGCTGGGAGCTTCCGGAGCGATCGGGACAGCTTTTGGTTTAATGGGATTAAAACATCAGCAAATAACGCCTTGCGTGGGTTTAAGAGAGCCAGAGTTCGAGCTAGATTTAGTAAATTACCCGCGTTGGGCTGAAATTCAGCACATACTTTGTTTTAGTTTTGGTTTTGGCGGACAAAATGCTGTATTGGCTTTAGGTAAATATTAGAAATTTTAGTCATCAATAAACTTTAAAAATTGAAAACTTATCTAAAACTTTTATCTAATTTAATATAAAATAATTGAGAATTTTTTTAAAATAAAAATGAGAAAGTTTCTTAATAAGTTTGGAGAATATTAGTCATGAATCTGATTGCGTTAAGACCAGGTCAAACCTCCACCATACTAGAACTGCGGACAGAGTCAGCATTAAGCCAACGCCTGCAAGCTCTCGGTTTTCGTCCTGGAAAAGAAGTAACAATGATTAGAGGCGCTGCCTTTGCTGGTCCCTTGCACGTCCGCATTGGCACTACAGAATTGATGCTGCGCCGTCGCGAAGCCCTCAATGTTGAGCTTGAAGATTTGGAGTTTTCTGAAGAAAATTTATCATCAGGGCAACATAGATGGCGGGGAAGAAGAGGCAGAGAAGAGATGTGAATGGGAAAAGAGAGGGAGCAGGGGAGCAGGGGAGCAGGGGAGCAGGGGAGCAGGGGGAGACAAGGGAGACAAGGGAGACAAAATTACTTCCCACACTTCCCACACTTCCCACAACCTTAACCAGGCTTAGACAAACAATTAGAATTCCAGGAGAAAGATAATGAAACAGATTGCCGTTTTGGGAATGCCCAATACAGGCAAATCTACCTTTTTTAATCGGCTTACTGGTGCCGATGCCAGTATTGGTAATTGGCCAGGAATTACGGTAGACCTGATGATCGCCAAAGTTCAACTTGGAGCCGAACAAGCTGAAATAGTAGATTTGCCGGGAATTTATGACCTGCGGGGCTTTTCTGAAGATGAAGAAGTAGTGCGGCGGTTTTTAATCAATACGCCCTTGCATTTAATACTAATAATTATTAATGCTACTCAAATCGATCGCCAAATTAGTATTGCCTTACAAATTAAACATTTACGCATTCCTGCCGTGCTGCTACTAAATATGGCAGACGAAGCGCCACAATTTGGAGTAGATATCGATGCCGATAAAGTATCGAAGCATCTAGAAATGCCAGTTGTGCCGATCAGTGCCAAATACGGTCACGGATACGAGCGTGCTTACGAAACTATTACCGATACTCTCAGCCGCCAGGAGCAAGCAGTTGCTGCCGAATCTTTTGAAGAATCTATGAGCTGCGACGCTACTATTGCTTCCGAGATGGGGAATCTATTACAGGATTCAGTTAACACTCCCAAGCAAGTTAAAGATAATTTAACAACTAAATTAGATCGGGTGCTACTCCATCCAGTTTTGGGGTTACCAATCTTTTTTGCAGTAATGTTTTTCATGTTCCAATTAATATACGCGATTGGAACTCCTTTACAGGATTTTATGGGTCAAGGTTTCGATTGGTTTCAATCTGTTGCCTTAGAACCTTTAGTGGCAGGTTTGCCCGAATTATTGAGAGGTTTCCTCGTCGGCGGTCTTTATACGGGTTTAACGACAGTTTTAGCCTTTGTTCCAGTAATTATCTTGTTCTTCTTCGCGATGGCGATCGTCGAAGATAGCGGCTATTTATCGCGATCGGCTTTTCTGATGGATGCTTTTATGGCGAAGTTAGGCTTAGACGGTCGCTCTTTTGTCATGTCCCTAATGGGATTTGGCTGTAACGTCCCAGCAATTATGGGCACACGGGTAATGCGATCGCCTGGTTTGCGTCTCCTCTCGATGCTGGTGATTCCCTTTTCCCTGTGTTCGGCAAGGCTGAATGTCTTTATTTTTATGACCACGGCACTGTTTACCAAAACTACTGCCCCGATCGCCCTATTCAGTCTGTATTTACTAAGTTTTGTCGCAGCGATCTTAACTGCGGCTTTGTTCAAAGGTAAGTATCCCAATAACGAGCCCTTAGTCTTAGAGTTACCTCCCTACCGCTTTCCTACCCTCAAGCAAATGCTAGTGCGTTCTTGGTCAGAAGTCCGCCATTTTTGGCGCTGGTCGTATAAATTTATTATTTTCGGGGTGGTAGCAATTTGGGTGCTGAATAACTTCCCTCCTGGAGTACCGCCAGCCAGTGCGCAAACTTTGTCGGGAATGATTGGTCAGGTGACTCAGCCGATATTAGCGCCGATTGGGATTAATCCCCAATTAGCAGTAGCTTTACTGTTCGGTTTTATTGCTAAAGAAATTGTCTTAGGAGGCTTAGCAGTAATTTACGGTCAGTCTAGCGATGCTAGTTTGATGGGCGCGATCGCTGGTCAGATCGACTGGGTACAAGCCTATAGTTTCATGCTCTTTACCCTACTGTACATACCTTGCCTATCAACTGTTGCTGTCCTCAAAAGTGAATCGAAAAGCTGGAATTTTACTATAATTTCCGTAGCTTGGTCCATAGGTTTAGCTTGGGTGACTAGTTTTATTTTCTATCAAGGTGCCAGAGCTTTAGGTTTTTAAATTACTTTGTTAGCCAAATTCAGTTCAACCCAACTGTGATTAAAAATTAATTTATAAATCTGATTGCGGACTTTGAGGCAACTGCCTTGTTTAACCACCAGTCCTGATAACAGCAATTCTCTTTCTTCAGGGCTATCTACTGCTGTCACTTCTGTTTGAGACAAAATTTCTCGGTAGAGTTTGAGTAGCCGCGAAGGCGATCGATCGCTGTGGAGAAGACGATCTCTAATAGTTTTGAGATGTTCTGGTTCATCGGTCAATTCCCAATTAGAGATAATCTTAGTTCTGACTAAATTCTCAATCCAGGAAGCTTCCTGATTAGTAGGAATATCTTCTTCTGAATCCCTAATGAACTTACAGAGCTTTTGAGTCAGAAACGGTTGACCGCCCGTCCAAGCTAAGATTTCTTTGAGTACTGTTTGAGGATTACTAATTGTATCGCTCAATCCCTGCAGTAGCGGTTGGGCTTCGTGTTCTTTAAAACCTTCCAATTCGATCGCCTTACCGATATTAAAGGGAGTTCGCTGATAGTCAGTAATTAAATCGCTAGGACTAGCGGTACCAAAGAAAGCCCATTTTAAACGTTGGTACTCTCGATCGAGACTGCGTTGATTGTAGCAGAAACGAATCAGAGCGAAAAAGTCATTGACGGGGAAATTCAAGCTCAAGACACTATCAATTTCATCGAAAAAGATGGCCAATTGGGGCGCAGCTCGATCGTTTTGTCCTCTGACTTCCACTAACAGGACTTCTTCAATGAATTGACGCAAGCGCTGGGCTAAGGGAAGCTCAAGGCGCTCTTGCCACCAACTTTTGAGATTGACCTTTTCTACCAAATCAAAACTGCGCCACAATTCTACTGCCAATCCCTTATACCATTGCTGGGGGGTAATATTTTCACTGCCAATACTACTCATGTCAACTGCTACGCAATAATAACCTTCCTTATTTAGACGGTGCATCATTTGTACCATCAAGCTGGACTTGCCCATCTGCCGGGCCTTGAGAATGTAGCACAATTGACCTGCCTTGAGAGCCTGGTAGAGTTGTCGGTCTGCCGATCGCACTACATAAGTGGGAGCGTCCATAGGTAAAGAGCCGCCAACTTGATAGTCAAAGCTCAAGGGTTGAGAATCACTCCTGAGCAAAGCATTTTCAAAAAGCAGTTCAGCTTGGGTCGCTTTGAGGACTTCAACGGTGTGTAAAAGTTCTTTAGTGCGCTGTTCAACTTTTTGTTCTAGGGTGCGGCTGTAGTCGGCTAATGCTTCTTGTGCTTGCTGCAAGGCAATATGTTTAAGTTGAAGCTCTTGAGCAAAATTAATCCGAGCTGCCTGAGCTTGTTGTCGTTCCCAACTCTGTTGGCGTAAAGCTAACTGAGTTTCGAGCCGAGCTAAGAGTTCTTCTTTAACAATCGGTTTAGTCAAATAATCATTAGCGCCTACTCTCAGTCCGGCAACTTCATCTTCGAGAAGATTTGTAGCTGTTAACAGTACGATGGGTAACTCATCTGGTTTCCACTTTGAACGAATGGTTTTGGTAACTTCATAACCAGTCATTCTCGGCATCATCACGTCAAGTATAATCAGATCCGGCTGAAAACCACCTGCCAATAAAGCTAGCGCTTCTTGACCTGATGAAGCTTGAGTAACTTGATATTGGTATAAACACAGATAATTATTAAGTACTCGTAAATTGATTGGATCATCATCGACAATTAAAATCTGCCACTTTTTACTCTGGAAATCATTTTCTGGCAGCGCAGCAAAAGTTTGAGTTGGCAATGGCTGATTGGTATTGCCAGCTAGTTGCTCGAACGATTTACTTTTTGACTCTGAGGAGGTAAAAACAAGATCACAAGCCTGAGTAGAGTGGGTTAAATTTAATTCGCTTGCTCCCTGCTGGTAAATTGGTAGCTCGAAAGTAAATGTTGAGCCTACTCCCAAAGTAGATTCAACTCTGATTTTCCCCCCATGTAATTCAACTAACTTTTTCGTAATTGCCAAACCTAAACCAGTCCCGCCATAAATTCTAGCCGTCGAACCATCAGCCTGTTCAAAAGAAGCAAAAATTCGGTCTAATTTATCTTCTGGGATGCCTATCCCCTTATCCTGCACCGAGATAGCCAAATAATTAGATTTGGGATTATCGTCCTGTCTCGTCGTCTCTCCATCTTGAGTCACTAATTGTGCCCAGATTTCCACCCAACCGCTGTCGGTAAATTTAATCGCATTCCCAATCAGGTTATAAAGAATCTGTTGCAGGCGATTTTCATCAGCTAATACTGGTGGTAAATCGGCAGAGATATTATTTTTTAGTTGCAAATTTTTGTTGCCAATCAAAGGCCTAGTTGACGTTAAGACAATTTCGGTAATTTCTCTCACCCCCACGGCTGTGAGTTGAAGTTTAATCTCTTTGTGTTTAAGTTGAGTAAAATCGAGACTGTCCTTAACCAGGTTAGCCAAACGTTTACCACTGGCAGAG
>JBFRWL010000525.1:0-8396 GCA_051439565.1 Prochloraceae cyanobacterium | reverse complement strand
AAAAATCTCAGGGAAGCTAGAAGCCCACACTTTCAGTGTGGGTAGTTCACTAGAGATTTAATAGACAGAAAGTTTCTGTCCATACTCCTAAGATTCAAAATAATATAGCGTGCAGTACGGATGAAATCAAGAACAAGGAGAGTAGCACCACCTGCGATCGCGAAAAGCCAAAGGAAGCCAAAATTCACCACCAAAAAGGAGTAGGTGAACAAAAGCGATCGCTTTTGTTCGTGTGGTAGTGAGAAGATGACCATTCGTAGTTTTAGAGTGACATTCTCCCGCGACCTGCGCTAAAAGCAAGGTCTATGGGCTTCCCCAACTCACGATGGGGCATTGCTCCCCTAACACCTAACGGCGTGTTGCGCCACTTATCTAGAACAAAGTTCCCCGACAGTACGACTTGAGAGCCAATACGAGTGCTTTTCGGGAGTCCCCCGATATGTTTCCATACCTCGATTACACAGTTCCTGAGCCGATGCTATATCTCGGTCAGTTTCATATTTACACTCAGGACAGGAGTGGATTCTATCTTCTAACTCTTTCCTGACTTCAGCAGTCTATGAAATTTTGTTAGCGAACAGCAGCGATCGCCGGGACAGAAGACTTAGGTTGATTTATCTTTGCCAAAACATTTTCAGAATTATTCTGCGGCACCTCTTCGCCTAATAAAAGGTTGCGAATTAACCTTGCTGCCATTTTTTGTGCTAGTCTCTCAGCAATCTTTGTTCCCATGTCTTGAGTTTCTGCCTTACTTAATATTTGAGGAATCAATGGTAGCAGACGTGTACTATCAAAACCAGGAGTATCTTGCAAAATTTCCCAAATACTGTTTATATTTTCTAAAGTTTGGGAATTATCTCTTAACTCTGGTGGCGTTTCTTTGAGAGCTAAACCGACTTGTTCACGCACTGAGGTAGAAAAATTAAACCAAGTTCTACGCCCCAAGATATCAACTGCATTACTAATTTCATCTACCAGTTTTTCCCGAATAAAAGCACCCCTTTCGGAAAAGAGAAAATCTAAGCCTTGATTGAGTACTTTGTCAAAATTGTAATCTGTAGAATTACGAGCATTGCGCAGCAAATTCGCCAAACGATTCCAGCGGAAGCCCCCATCTTTAAATAACAGGTCGCGTAAAGAGGTTCGTAGTTCTTCAGAGGGGTCTGTGAGCAAGCGCTTAGCTACATAGGGATATGCTTTGCTGAGAACTTTGAAATTGGGATCGATATTAATCGCAATTCCCTCTAGAGTCACCATAGAACGAATAATTAAGGCGTAATAGGCAGGTACTCGGAAGGGATACTCATACATAATCGCCGACATCTGGTCGGTAATACTTTTAAAATTTAACTCAGCCACACTAGCCCCTAAAGCATTTTTAAATACCCCCGCTAAGGCTGGAATAATCGGCGTTAAGTTGGTATCTGGCGTGAGAAAATCTAGTTTGACGTAATCTTTAGCTAGGGATTCAAAGTCGCGGTTGACCAAATGTACCACTGCCTCGATTAAACCGTAGCGCTGATAAGGTTGAATGTTGCTCATCATGCCAAAATCTAGATAGGCAAGTTTGCCATTTGGCATAGCTAAGAGATTGCCAGGATGGGGATCGGCATGAAAAAAGCCATGTTCGAGTAGTTGTCGCAGAGAACACTCTACTCCAACTTCTACTAAATAGGTCGCATCTATTCCTTGGGCTTGAATTTCTCTAATTTTAGTTAGCTTAGTACCTGTTATCCATTCCATAGTCAAGACGCGCCGCCCAGTATATTCCCGGTAAATACTAGGCACGTAAATTTCACTCATGTGACCATAGAGTTCGGCAAACCTCTCCGCATTGTTTGCCTCCTGAAGATAATTCATTTCTTCAAAAATACGGGCTGCTAGTTCATCTGTAATGCCAACTAAGTCAGAACGAACCCGTTTGACGTTTTTTTGCGCCCAACTAGCGAAACTGCGCATGATGTAGATATCTAAGCTGATGCGATCGATTAAGTCCGGACGCTGTACTTTTACGGCTACGGTTTCGCCAGTCTTGAGTTTGCCTTTATAAACTTGTCCTAAAGAAGCTGCTGCGATCGGGTTAGGAGAGAGTTCGGCATAGATTTGTTCGGGGGGTTGACCCAGTTCTTCTTCTATAAAACGATAGGCGACTTCGTTGGGAAAAGCCGGTAGTTGATCTTGTAGTTGGGTCAGTTCTTCGAGATAGGTAGGAGCGATTAAATCCGGTCGCGTCGAAAGAGCTTGTCCAATTTTAATGTAGGCAGGGCCGAGGTTAGTTAAAATTTCTTTGAGTTCAATTGCTCGACGTCGTTCGTTCTGTGTCGATTTGCCTCTGAGTTTGTCCCACCACAAACTCAAAGTAAAAAAGATTAAGGGGGAGATAATGTTAATAAATCGTCGAAAAACTTCTAAGGGACGCTGCCGATAATAAGCTTTAATTACCTCGGGGTCGTAGCGCCAACTTTCAGAGGAGCAATCGCTCTCTGATGCCCCTACTTGCCTTTCTACATCTATAGCTACGAAGTTAGAGTTGAAGTCGCTCAATTCTCTGGGCTGTAAATCTGGGGATATTATTTGTTGGCGCATAGGACTTAAGATTAATGCTAGGGACTCCCGTGTAAATAATTGTAACAATTTTACTTCCAGTCGGTCATTTTAATTAGCTTATCTAGTTTTTCTCCATGCTTTTTCTTTTGCGAATTAAAAATTTTGCTCTAATTGACGAGTTAGAACTAGAGTTTAGCAAGGGTTTAAACGTGCTGACTGGCGAAACTGGTGCTGGCAAATCAATTATTCTCGATGCTATTGATATTGCCTTGGGCGGTAAGATTAACAGTCGCATGATTCGTACTGGCAGTCAACGAGCGGCGATCGAAGCTACTTTTGCGGCAGATTCAGCTTTGACTGAGTGGCTCAAAGAGCAGGCAATTGAACTGTTTGATGAGGGCTGCGTGGTTTGTAGTCGAGAAATTAACCTAGCCAAGAACAGCCTTAGATCCCGTTCCCGAGTTAATGGGGTGTTAGTAAATCGGCAATTAATGGAACAATTGCGCGATCGCTTGGTGGAAATTACGGCTCAAGGACAAACTATACAACTGATGATTCCCTCTAAGCAACGGGAGTTATTGGACTCCTATGGAGGCAAAGCCTTACTCGAACAGGGAAAAATAGTGGCATCTGCTTATGAAATTAGTCAAAATATTCACAGAAATTTGGAAAAAAGCCGGAGTTCGGAACAAGAAAAATTACAAAGGCTGGATTTACTTAAATATCAAATTCAAGAATTAGCAGCAGCAGAGCTGACGGATGCAGAGGAGCTAGAGCGGCTAGAACAGGAAAGCGAGCGCCTTTCCCACGTAGTTGAATTACAACAGCTTAGCTATCAAGTATATCAAGCTCTCTATCAAAATGATACGGGCGAGTTTGCCGCTGCTGACCTGTTGGGTCAGGCTGAATCAATCTTGACCAATATGGTTAATTATGACAAAGAATTAGAACCATTGCTGGAAATGGTCAAGACCGCGATCGCCCAGGTAGTAGAGGCAGGACATCAAATCAATGGTTATGGAGATGGGTTGCAAGCCGATCCAGAGCGTCTGGCAGAGGTAGCAGCAAGAATTGGCAACCTCAAGCAGATTTGTCGCAAATACGGGCCAAGTCTAGCCGCAGCGATCGCTTATTATCAGCAACTACAACAGGAATTGCAAGAACTCAACGATAGCAGTCAATCTCTAGAACAATTAGAACGAGAATATCTGACAGCTAGAGCAACTTTAACTCAAGAGTCTACTCGACTAACCCACCTACGAGAAAAAGCAGCTCAAAAGCTAGAACAACAGCTAGTTAAGCAACTTAAGCCTTTGGCAATGAACAAAGCGATCTTTGAATGTCGCCTTACTCCAACTACTGTTAGTGCGGCGGGTGCAGACCAAGTAGTATATTTTTTCAGTCCCAATCAAGGAGAAAAACTACAGCCTCTTTCTAGTACTGCTTCTGGGGGAGAAATGAGTCGCTTTCTACTGGGACTAAAAGCTTGTTTTTCTAACTCAGAATCAGGAGCAAAAACCTTGATTTTTGATGAAATCGATGCGGGAGTTTCCGGGAAGGTCGCTCAAGCGATCGCCGCAAAGCTTCATCAACTCAGTCAAAAACATCAGGTTTTGTGCGTTACTCACCAACCTTTAGTTGCGGCTATGGCAGATGCTCACTTGCGCGTCAGCAAGCAAATAATCGATCGACCTGCTAACCTAGCTACTGATCAATCGCCACAGAATCAGCGCAACTCCCATTCCTCAGAAATTCGCACAGTAATTCGCGTTCAAGTTCTAGACAATCGCGATACTAGACGGGAAGAGATAGCCCAACTCACAGCCGGAGATTCTGCTTCTGACGCGATCGCCTTTGCCGAATCAATTCTTACTCAAGCAGCCGCTCATCGCAATGGCAATAAGATTTGACAATTCATATAATATGCGGCCAGCTATGATAGCATATAGTAGTTGATAGCTTGACCTAATTTTATGTTTCTTATATAATCCATGATCTAAATAAGTGTAAAGTTAACAGAATTCTAGAGTTGCGGCAATTGCTTAATTTGGCTGACAATTTCTCTAGAAAAGGCGATTGCTTTACCAAGCTATAGTTGGGACTACAGTTGATAGAATCTTAATAGAAGAGTTAGAGAGATTAAACCAGATGACTAAGCGATCGATTAAATTGCTAGCTGTTACCGCATATAGTTTACTACTCTTCGGAGCCATGATGCCAGTAAATGCTGCGCCGAGTGCAGATAACTCTAAACAGGAAAAACAAGGCACAGTGATTCCTAAAGAAATCATGAAAATGGGCTTCTTAATCGCTATATCGGTAACCGGTTTAGCGGTACTTATAGGAACAGGTAAATCGATTAAGTATGTTGGCGGAACTCATATAAAAGATGATCAAACTCATGACTCTTCAGAAGAATTGGATTCCCTAGATCTTAATCAAGAAGGAAGTCAAAAACTAGAAAGCTTTCCAGAATCTACAGATAGTAGTCCAGTTAACTTAGAAGGATTTGAGTCAGCTGCTTCTGCTAAGCTAGGCAATCATAGTTATGAGACTAATGGTAACGGACATGCAAGCCCTGCTCATAATGACTTAAGCACTCCTGCTATTAAGAGAAATACCTCAGCAAAAGAGTTAGAGTTAGCTACTTCCGAACAACAACTATTAGAGTTGCAAAAACAACTCGATCGGCAGAGGTATCAAAAATTGCAGTACGAAATTCAGCAATCTCCTGACTTTGCCAATAGTCCGACTAAGGAAATAGATACTTGGGAAGTAGATGTAGAAATAGCCCTGAGAATTTTATCAGAATCGCCCAATAACAGGGGAGAAGTAGAAAAAATACTCCTTCAAAGCGATCGAGTAAAAGAATGGGAAACTATATTGCCAGAACAAGATTACAAAGTAAAAGCTGATGAGTACATTGAGAAAGCCTACAATTGGGCGCAAGATCTAAAAAAATGGCGAGAGAAGCACGTATCCGCTTAGGCAATTTTGTTTAAGGGAGTGTCAATCATAGCCACTCGTTAAAAAGCGCTTTCTTGTGCTGGAAAAAGCAATATCTAATCTGGTTAATCCATTCTAAATTAGTAACAAAATTATCTAATTATTGTCTCAGTTGATTTTGGAGTTAGAGCAAATTGCTCTAGCATATCCAACTTGCCAGAAAGAGAATTTATCTAGCTCATATTTTTTCCGTATTTACTGTTAATTAACCGGATTAGATTTTAATTGCTGCTTGAGGACGGGGATAAGTCACTTCGCTGCACTCAGAATTCAAAATAAACCAATTCAAAATTGAAACATTTTGAACCCATGCCTAAAGGCACGGGCTTGAAATAAGGGATGACTAAAAGCATAAACGATCAAGGTATTCTATTATGTTAGAGTTAAGCGTCAGCTAGAACAAAGTCAACTTCTTCGGCTCCGTCTGTTTCGCCTTGACCGGATGTAATTTGTTCCTCGTTGACTTCAACTGCAAAGCCAGTATCTTCAAGATTAATATTGTAATCAGTAACGTCAGCTGTATAACCAACGCTAGCTATCATTTTACGACCCTCATCGGTGTAGAGAAAAGCTAGCATTTGATTTTTGTCTTTCTTGTAGTCATAAGCCCAAATAACCATATATTGTTGTCCCTGATAGTCAAAGACTTTAGGAGGACGAGTAGGAAGATAGCGAGCAGGTTCGCCAAAGCTTCGATCGAGGAAGTCTTGAACAGAACTAGGTTCTACAGTAACATAAGCGACTTCTTCTTCAGATAGCTCTTCAGGATTGACATCATCTTCATTTTCATCGATAATTTCTTCTTCTTCGCGATTGCGAAAATAATCTACTGCCAACTTAGTACCAATTGCTCCTACGGTAACTATACCGGCACCAATTAAGAAATTACGAAGTTTACTCATTGTTTCTCCAGATCTACGGCTATGCTTTAGTTATACCATTTTCCTAAAAAGTCAATATAACTTTTACCTGCTTCTGCTTCCTGGCTCATACCAGCGTTTTGCGGTTTTGAAACTGCAGAAAGACTTAAAACTAAAAGCCAAGCTGGAAAAAGGTATCTAAACTTAGCAAGTGGTGAGGAAGAAATATGAATTTACCTATGGATGCTGCTGCACTTTGGCAACGCTATCAAGACTGGCTCTATTATGACGAAGAACTAGGATTTTACCTCGATGTCAGCAGAATGAGCTTCGATGATGCCTTTGTCGAGAAGATGAAACCTAAGTTTGACAAGGCTTTTAAGGATATAGAAGCTTTAGAGGGAGGCGCGATCGCCAACCCTGACGAAAACCGCATGGTGGGTCACTACTGGTTGCGCAACCCAGATTTAGCCCCGACTGCAGAACTTAAAAAACAAATAGTTGAAACTCTAGAACAGATTAAAACCTTTAGCAGCAAAATTCACAGTGGCAAGATTCATCCTCCCAAGGCGGAAAAATTTACAGATATTCTTTCTATTGGTATAGGCGGATCTGCTCTTGGACCCCAATTTGTCGCTGAAGCTTTAGCCCCACTCAACCCACCTCTAGAACTCCATTTCGTTGATAATACAGATCCAGCTGGAATCGATAAAACTCTAGCTAAGATTAGCGATCGCCTGAACACCACTCTAGTCATAGTTATCTCGAAGTCTGGAGGTACTCCCGAAACTCGTAACGGCGCGATCGAAGCAAAAGCAGCTTTTCAAGCTCGCAATTTAGACTTTCCAGCCCATGCAGTTGCCATTACTGGAGTTGGCTCTAAATTAGACAATCAGGCTAAGTCTGAGGGCTGGCTGGCAACTTTTCCCATGCACGATTGGGTAGGAGGACGCACCTCGGAAATGTCCGCAGTTGGCTTAGTCGATGCTGCTTTACAAGGTATTGATATCCAAGCAATGCTCGATGGTGCCAAAGCTATGGATAATCTGACCAAGAAACACGACCTGAAAAATAATCCTGCTGCTTTACTAGCACTATCTTGGTATTGTGCTGGCAATGGCAAAGGTGAAAAAGATATGGTGGTCTTGCCTTACAAAGACGGCTTGCAGGTATTTAGCCGCTATCTCCAGCAGTTGGTAATGGAATCTTTGGGTAAAGAAAAAGACCTCGATGGCAATATTGTCCGTCAGGGAATTGCTGTTTATGGCAATAAAGGCTCAACTGACCAACACGCCTACGTCCAGCAGTTAAGAGAAGGAGTTCCTAATTTCTTTGCTACTTTTATTGAAGTCCTAAAAGATCGAGAAGGAAAAGAAGTAGAAATAGAACCTGGAGTAACTTCAGGAGATTATCTGTCTGGATTTTTACAGGGAACTCGCCAAGCACTGTATGAAAACCAGCGGGATTCAATTACTGTGACTATTCCCGAAGTAAATCCCCGCACAGTAGGCGCTTTAATTGCCCTTTACGAGCGAGCTGTAAGCCTATATGCTTCTTTAATTAATGTCAATGCTTATCATCAGCCAGGAGTAGAAGCAGGTAAAAAAGCCGCTGCTTCTGTGTTGGCGTTGCAAAATAAGGTGATGGAGGTTCTTAAACAAGCTGATTCTCCTTTATCCTTATCCCAATTAGCTCAAAAAGCCCAGGCTGACCAGCAAATTGAAGTGATTTACAAGATTTTGCGCCATATCCATGCTAATTCAAGAGGTGTTGTTCTTGAAGGAAATCTCAAACAGCCAGAGAGTTTAAAGGTCTTTCTGAAATAGCGACCGTCGCGGGTCTCGATCGCGAAATGCTTCTTTAATGGGTGGAGCCAATGCCTCCACCTAAAATTCAAAGTTAGTTCAGTTATGTCTTAAAAATAACTCTAATTCATCTACAGTTAACGGTTTGCTATAAAGATAACCTTGAGCTTCATTACAG
>JBFRWL010000524.1:0-6697 GCA_051439565.1 Prochloraceae cyanobacterium | reverse complement strand
GACAAATTAAATTAATAGAACGAGCAATTAAAGTTACTTTGCTTGCTGCATATCTACCGAGTCGCTTCCAGTTAAAATCACTAATTGAAATATTTTTACCTGTATATCCAGAACAAAAACCTAGCTTAGAATTATTTTTAAATTCGTTGAACATGAAAAAACACAAACAATTCTTTATTAATTGTATTTTCCTGCATGAATTTTGAATTTTGAATTTTGAATTCCCCAAAGGGATCAAGTAGTGTATTCGGCATTAATTTTCACGTAATCATAACTAAGATCGCAGCCCCAAGCTTTACCAACACCAGCACCATTACCAATGCAGAGAGAGATTAACACCGTATCCTCCCTTAAATAAGCCCCAGCCGCAGCTAGTTTGAGATAATTACTTGCTGCTTGTCGATCGAATTCTAGAGGTTGACCATTTTCCATTAATAGAAAATTGCCTAACTTAATTTGCAATTCCTCTTGTTCTAGGGGAACTCCCGCACGTCCAGCAGCAGCAGCAATTCTGCCCCAATTCGGATCTCGCCCAAAAATAGCTGATTTAACTAAAGAGGATCCAGCAATAGTTCTTGCTACCTGACGACCAGCTGCGTCATCTGGTGCACCGGAAACTTCTACTTCAATTAAACAAGTAGCGCCTTCGCCGTCGCGGGCGATCGCCTTAGCCAAATACTGGCAAACTTCAGTGAGCATTCCCTCTAACTTACGGGCATTGTGTCCCATTTCCGTAATTGCCGCCGTGCGAGACTGACCGTTAGCTAAGGCAATTACCGTGTCGTTAGTGCTAGTATCTCCATCGACTGTAATTTGATTAAAACTTTTATCTACTGCCCGACTCAACATCTGCTGCCACAAAGCAGTAGAGACAGCCGCATCACAGGTAATAAAAGCTAGCATGGTTGCCATATTTGGATGTATCATCCCCGAACCCTTGGCGATACCTCCTATCCTTACCGGACGATCGCCAATCATCGTTTCGAGAGCAATAGACTTGGTAACTAAATCTGTAGTCAGGATGGCTTTAGCTGCTGCCTCGCCGCCAGTTGCTGATGCTACAGCAATCAGTTTGGGAATTCCGGCGCGCAGGATATCCATAGGAATTCGCTGACCAATTACGCCAGTAGAAGCTAACAGGATAGAATCGGCAGAAATATTCAGGGTTTCTCCCAAGAACTTGGCACTTTCAATCGCATCTTGCCAACCTTGCTCTCCAGTAGCAGCATTAGCTTGTCCTGCATTGCAGAGGATAGCGCGGGCACTAGCTTTAGTTTGCAGGCGCTGACGGCAATAGTCTATACAAGCAGCGCGGACAGCAGAAGTAGTAAACACCCCCGCTGCGATCGCTTCTGTATCGGATACAATCAAGGCTAAATCAGGTGCTGCTGATGCTTTCAACCCCGCCGCAACTCCAGCTGCTTTGTATCCCTTTGGTGCTGTTACTCCACCACTAATCTCATGCCAGTCTGCCATCAATCCTCCTGCTCGCCTTTCAGTTGGTTCCAGAGTCGTTTATTTTACCAATAATTAAGGCAAATTTAGAATTTAGAATTTAGAATTCAGAATTAATTTTGAGCTTAACCAAGCAGTATTGCCATATACCCGATTCATCAAGATAGAATAAGTCGATTTCTCCCACTGCTGCAGACCATTGCCACATATCGAGAGCAGCGAGCTTGTCATCTTTTTCAACCGAATCTAGTTTTGGCTTAAGTAAGGTACATCTTGTCAAAAAGGCAGAAAGCTAAATACTAGCGGTTAGAGGGAGTTAAAACGATTAAGGACGAAGAGAAAAAGTACTCTGCCAATACTTGTATCTTTCATACTTGTGCCTCCTTCTGCCTTCTGCTTTCTGCCTTCTGACTTAAAACCAGAAAGTTTGTACCTTATTGATAATAAAAACCGTCATAGACTTACCATTTAAGCAGATTGAACTTTTCCATGTCCACAGTTTCGCGGTTGCGGTAAATTGCCAGAACAATTGCTAAACCTACCGCTGCTTCTGCTGCAGCAACCGTAATCACGAATACGGTAAAAACTTGACCTTTAATTCCTGTGGGATCTAAAAAATTAGAAAATCCCATTAAATTTAGATTTACCGCATTTAGCAGTAATTCGATCGACATTAATACTCTTACTGCATTGCGGCTAGTAATCAAGCCATAGATCCCTATGCAGAAAAGAGCCGCAGCTATTAATAAACAATATTCCAGTTGAATTTGCATGAATCCTCTTTTACGCTCACAACACGTGTAAACAATCACAGATAAAAAATTATTGATCGAGTACTTTCTCTACTCAATCAAATTTCTTCGGAAGTAACGCCTTCTAAAGCTCCTATTTCCCGGGGTCTTTCCGGTAAAGTCAAGGCTGTTACGCCAGCTTCCTCGGTTGGTAACTCCTCTGGAATTAAATCGCGACGAGCCAGAATAATTGCTCCTACCATTGCCATTAATAACAGTACCGAAGCAAGCTCAAAAGGCAGTAAAAAGTCACTGAAGAAATGCTTACCAATCTCGACGACAGTATCTTTCACCGCTACTGTTGAAATTGGTTCAATAGACCAAGAAGTGATCAGAATCATCGCTCCCAAGAGAGCAAATAAACCGAAACAGACTACAGCTGTAGCACCATTACGAATCCAGCGTCTGGGAATCGCAGAAAAATCCTCGCGCTTATTCACCAGCATAATAGCGAATAGAATCAGCACGTTAACAGCACCGACATAAACTAGAATTTGGGCTGCTGCAACAAAGTCAGCATTGAGCAAAAGATATATGCCGGAGATACCGATAAATACTCCTCCCAATAAAAAAGCTGAATAAACAATGTTGGAAAAGAGTACAACCCCTAAAGCTGCTCCGAGCGTAATCGCAGCTAGAATACCAAACGAAACTATTTGAACACCTTCAGCTATATTCAAAGTCTTTGATTCTCCTTACTGTTTTGATTTAGTTAGTCTCAAGCCAAGCTGCTGAGTAGAAACCGGGTGTAATTAAGCTCTTGACCAACTTAACCCGGTTTCTAGAAGATATTCTGCTTATTGGCTGACTTTTTCTTCTTCCTGTGATGATTTCATCTCCTCGACGATATCCGCTGGATGTTTGCCAGCTCTTTTACTACCAGCAGGTAGATCGTGAGGATCCATAACCCCTTTGGGTAGGTAAGCCAATTCTCGCAGAGGTGTGACCATTGGATCTTGAGTAACTTTGTAGGGTAACCGTCCTAAAGCTACGTTGTCATAGTTTAGTTCGTGACGATCGTAAGTCGCTAGTTCGTATTCTTCCGTCATCGACAGGCAATTAGTGGGACAATATTCTACGCAGTTACCGCAAAAGATACAAACCCCAAAATCAATGCTATAGTGATTAAGCTTTTTCTTTTTAGCTTTTTTGTCAAATTCCCAGTCAACTACGGGCAGATTAATCGGACAAACCCGCACGCAAACTTCACAGGATATACATTTGTCGAATTCATAGTGAATTCTACCTCTAAAACGCTCGGAGGGAATCAGTTTTTCATAAGGGTACTGCACAGTAATCGGACGACGACGCATATGGTCGAAGGTGACAGATAGTCCTTGACCGATGTATTTTGCCGCTTGAAGGCTTTCTTTAGCGTAATCGCTAACTTGCTTGAGTATCTTGAACATAATCTTACCTGTCGATCGTCAGTTGTTAGTTGTTTAGTGGGGGCGCGTCGCGCCCGTACACTTGTCAGTTGTCAGTGGCGATTTTTGTGGTTATCGATCGCTGACTAATAACTACCCGCCAAAAGCAAAGGGAAATGCTAGTTTCAGGGCAGCAGTTAAGAGGAGGTTAACTAGAGATACTGGCAGAAGAAATTTCCATCCTAAGTTTAATAGCTGGTCAATACGCACGCGGGGAACTGTCCAGCGCATCAGAATAGCTAGAAAGATGAGGAAATAGGCTTTGAGTACGGTCATGGTAATCCCGATCGATGCAGTGATTACCTGCAACCAAGGAGTATTTTCGCTTACACCAAGCCAGCCAGCGAGGCGATCGAGAGGAATCGGCGATTCCCAACCTCCTAAGTATAAAATTGCAAAAACCAAAGCTGATAGAACTAGATTGACGTAAGAGCCAAGATAAAATAAGGCAAACTTCATTCCGGCATATTCGGTTTGATAACCAGCCACCAGTTCTTCTTCTGCTTCGGGAAGGTCAAAGGGAAGACGTTCGCATTCTGCTAAAGCTGCAACCCAAAAAATAATGAACCCAACTGGCTGTCGCCAAATGTTCCAACCGAGAATGCCATAGCCAGACTGTTGTTGTACGATGTCAATGGTGCTGAGGCTATTAGACATCATGGCGATCGCTAGCACTGAGAATGCTAGGGGGATCTCGTAGCTAATTGACTGTGCTGCTGCCCTTAAACCTCCTAGAAGAGAGTATTTATTGTTTGAGGCATACCCAGACATCAGCAGACCAATAGGGACAATACTCGACAGAGCAATCCACAGAAAAATGCCTACATTAACATCTGTGATGACGAGATTCTGTCCAAAAGGTACGATTAGGTAGGACAGAAATACTGGAAGTACTACCAGTACTGGCCCTAGGGTGAACAGCCAGGGATCCGATTTAGCTGGGATAACATCTTCTTTAAATACTAGCTTGATCCCATCTGCAACTGGCTGAAGTACGCCTAGAGGACCTGCATATTCTGGTCCAATTCGCTGTTGGGCTGCAGCTGAGATTTTTCGCTCTAGCCAAACTACAACTAAAACGCCTACAGTAGCACCGACGATTGTCAACAACATCGGTAAAGGCATCCACAGGACTTTAGCAATTTCAGCAGTTAGTCCAAGCTCTTTGAGAGATTCGATAAAACTTCCTTGTAGATCGATTCCTGAGTTCATCTTTGTTGATACAGGTAATTAGCAAGCTATTCGCGCCAATGAGGTTTGAATAACTATGTCAGTTTTTTTGTGAAGATTTTTTTACAATCTCAATGCTAGTATATCCTTGTCTCGTTATATGCCTATTAAATTCCCTGAGAAATAATACTTATATATCTCATCAGTTGGTTAACTTTTAAGCTAAAAATAGATATTAAGGACCACTAACCCCTGAAATTAGCCATGCAAAAAAGAAAAACTTTTGATTCCAATCAAATTATGCACCGTGCAGAAGAGCTAATGCGGGCGGCTTCAAATCGCTACCGGATTACTGTTCAAGTTGCCAAGCGTGCTAAGCGCCGTCGCTATGAAGAATTTGACAATATCGACGACCCCATGATGAAACCAGCTATTCGAGCAATTATCGAGATGTCGGACGAACTTACCCAACCAGAAATTATCGGCGATTAATAATTAATCGAATCTTGAAACAGCATCACCCAAGTAAAAACGGCAAGCATTTTAGGGGAATCGTTAAGTTAGTCGCAGCGGTTCTAATGGGAGTGTTTCTCTCTCTATGGGGAGGAGAAATCAGACATTTAGGGAGCATTCACAGTTTTCTTTCCCAACCCGTTCGGGCTCAAAATCTGCGCCCAGAACAAGCTGCAGCTCAAGTTTATGAGCGTCTTGCTTATTTGCCTAAAGAAAACCAATACACCAGTCAGGAAACTGGGGAAGTTAAAGCAGATCATACTCTGGTGAGTCGCTTGATTAGATATCATATTTATCTCAAAGGCCGTTCTTTTAGCTCTCGGTTTGATTGGAAGTTAACTGTAGCTGACTATCTCGGTTTTAACGAAGCGATCCCAGAATCTCGCTATCCTGGCTATAAGACCTTAAAGCAAAATCCCCTCTCAGGCGATCGCCAGGCATTTAGAAGTTTAAACCGTCGTCAGCGCAGTGAATTAGTTGACACACTATTTAGTCTCTATAATCCCGAAGCAGCAAAACTTCTAGAACAACAAACCTCTTCCCAAGAAACTGCCGAGTCTCAAGAGTCAGAGGAATCTGAGTCTAAGCCTAGACTATATAAGCCTAAACCAGGAGATGCTCGCTTACTTATGCCCTAAGCTGTTTGGTATTTAAATTAGTTTTTGAGGTGAGGTAATAGGCAATAGGTATTAGGTGTTTTTATTATTACCTCTGACCTCTCCCTCACCCTTCTCAACCCCATAGCAAGCAAGAATGGAGCGTCTGATTAAAAGTGGTCCTGGTTGGCGGATTGGTTGGAACCCCCAAGCAAAAGAATATAAAGGCTTAGTAGGTAGTGATGATTGGGCAATTGAGTTAACTGAGGCTGAGTTAAATGATTTTTGTCGCTTGTTGGGGAAGTTAGCCCAAACGATGAGACAAATGGCAGAAGAATTAATGGATGAGGAAAGAATTGCCTGTGAAGCTGAAAGCGACTTACTCTGGATGGAAGTAGAAGGCTATCCCCATGCTTATTCTCTGAGCTTGATACTCAATCAAGGTCGTCGTTTTGAGGGCAATTGGTCTGAGGAAGTAGTAGCGGATCTAGTACAAGCAGCTCAAATGTTGCAAGTATTTTGACTTGCAAATGACCCTAAATAAGGTATATACTAGAGAACTAGTGACGGGGCGTAGCGCAGCTTGGTAGCGCACTACTTTGGGGTAGTAGGGGTCGTGGGTTCAAATCCCGCCGCTCCGATAGTCAACAATCAGGAGCAAATCTTTAGAATGGGATTATGCTCCTATATTTGCTGAAAAAGTAATATAATTTCCACTCCGCACTTCAGCTTGTAGTATATAATT
>JBFRWL010000523.1:0-17289 GCA_051439565.1 Prochloraceae cyanobacterium | reverse complement strand
GCGCAGGATTTGCCCGACAAGCGGCATTATATCCGCAATGCTGTTCTGGGCGTTTCAGGCACAGATGGTTACCGAAATGCTGAAAAAAGGAGAAGTGCCCTATGTGTGGATGGGCTTCCACATGAAGGAAGGAAGGGATTACGATAACGTAATGCGTCCGCTATTCCTGCAACGAGGATATTAGGCAGTATATAAATTGACTTAATCAGACCTCACAAGCCCATATTTCTTTTCAAAGAGTGTCAAAGTTTCCTCTGCTAATGCCGTTAGCTCACCAACATTTCTGCGGCTAATACCCTGAATCACATCTACCACCATTGATTCAGGCTCACAATCCATTAAGTTGGCCATCCGATTAACAATTTGCTCAGCCAGCTTACGCTCGTTTGGGTCTACTTCACACGGCTTTAAATTGTCCCCTCTCATACCTGTACGCACCCCCTGATAAAACAAGAAATCACAATAGTTGCGGTTATCATAGACTTTTACTATGATGCCCCAAAATCCATTGAAAGCTCGGATTTCCTCATCTTTGCTACTTATCCAGCATACGTCTCCAACTGCATAAGAAAACGATTCATCGCGCTGTGGTGCTGTCTTCTTTCTGGCTAGTTCAACGATCTGTCTACCTGTTTTCCCTTTGCTGAAAGCTTGTTTTAACGCCTCTGGGTTAGATTCGGCTAATCCGGCTAGCTTCTTGATGTCCCGCTTGCTTATTTTGATTTGACGAGAGAGGATCTTTTGTTTAGTTTCATCTCCCACGGCAGAAGCGAGCAGATCAAGGTTTTGGGTGTAAGTTCCGTCACGTTTGATGGTTCCCGAACCTACTTTGTATTTTGCAACTATTTCCCAGAGGGATTCTCACACTATTATCTGTTAATTTCAACCATTTTTTAGGATAGGAAATTTGATAAAAACCTCACAATTATATAACTTATTTGATTCACTATCTTATTTTTATGTAAATTTATTTTTTCAACAAATTGTCAACTCTTTCCCGTAAATTGAGGACAATTAAAGAACGCAGTAAAATCAAAAACCAGAAGCCAGAAAAACAAAAAGCAGCGATCACCCAATTAGCATAACTTCCTAATAATAAAACGCCAGCTATTAAACTAAATCCACTCAAACAAGCATAAATTAAACTCTTAATAGCCAGATGAATTTTTTCCAAGGCACGATCGCTTTGCCAAGAACGAACCTGCACCTGCAATTCACCTAATTCGATACGGGTTTCTAGGCGTTTAATTAACATTTCAGCGCGACTGGGTTGCTGCCATTTCTTTTGGACAAAATCCTTCGCCTGCTTTGCTAAGACCCGCAGTACCTTGCCTTCAGAACTAGAGACGACTAGATCCTTGACAAAAGGTTTCATTGCTGCTATGAGATTGTATTGTGGGTCGAGGGCGCGAGCAATACCGTCAAGAGTGGTCAAAGACTTTAAAATAAAAGTCATCTGGGCTGGCAGGCGAAAGGGTTGCTGTTTGAACATCAAGTAGAGTTCGCTACCTATTTGTTCAAAAGCCCTGATATCTATAGGTTTATCGGTAAAATTCTCTAAGAGAAAGGCAACTAAGCGTTTGACGGGGGTCATATCTGCCATAGGTTCGATCAACCCCATATAAGTCAGACTATCCACCACTTCGTCAATGTCCTTTTTGAGGATGGCAAAAAATGTCCTGACCATTTGGTCACGGGCCATAGACTTAATTTCTGCCATGGTGCCAAAATCGTAGAAAATGATCTTGCCTTCTTGAGAGACTGCCATATTGCCGGGATGGGGATCGGACTGAAAGAAACCATCCTCTAACAATTGTTTGAGATAGCAAAATATTCCTAGCTTGATAATTTCGTCTTTATCAATGCCCTTAGCGTCTAAAGTCTGGCGATCGTTAATCTTGATACCTGGGAGATACTCTAAAGTCAACACCCGTTTGGAAGTATACTGCCAATAAACTTGCGGCACTGCAACGTTAGGACAGTTGCTAAAGTTTTGGCTAAAGCGATCGGCATTTTTTCCTTCGTGAATGTAGTCAATCTCTAAAAAGAGAAGTTCAAAAAACTCTTGATAGATTGCTTCTAGATCGTATTTTCTCAGAGTAGGGAGAAAGCCATTAGCAACCCGTATCAGTCGATGCAGAACCTCAAAATCTAAGTTCAGTAGCCCTTCTAATCCCGGACGCTGGACTTTAACAACTACCTCTTCTCCGGTGTGCAGTACTGCTTTATGTACCTGTCCGATACTAGCAGAGGCGATCGGCTCTAGGTCAAAATCTCGGTAGAGAGTGTAAATTGATTTGCCCAGTTCCGATTCGACGATCGCGATCGCTTCCCTGGCACAAAAAGCTGGCACTCGATCCTGTAATTCACCTAACTCCTGTACGTACTCTAGAGGTAGCAAGTCAGGACGAGTTGAAAGTGCCTGTCCTATTTTAATAAAAGTTGGTCCTAGATCTAGTAGTTTTCTAACTAACCAACGAGCGCGGCGATGTCTTTGCTTGCAGGAATTATGACGAAATAGCCGATCGCGCCATAAGAAAAATAACAATTTTGTCGCCACGCCAAAAATTTCTAACTGGCGTGCTGTGGAGGAAAATTTAGAGCCTTGCCAGCGTAGTTGCCTAGAGGCTGCACTATTTGTGAGCATTCTTATTAGCTAAGCTGTTTCACATTAGACTTCACACCAGTTGTCGCAAGGAACGGGAAACAAGGAATATTAGTTTGACTTTTGATTTGCTTACTGATTTTCTGGTGAAACCTGAGGCAAAGTAACAGTAAAAGAGGTAACAAAAGTGGCAGGATTTTCTGATGGATCGCTGGAAACATCAATTGTGCCATTGAGATTTTGTACTAGATACTTAACAAGAGTTAAACCTATACCCATGCCTGGAATTGCTTGTTCTGTAATTCCGTTGCCGCGACGGAACTTATCAAAAATATAGCTTTGTTCCTCAGGAGAAATGCCCCTACCGTAATCAGTCAATGTCAGGAGAATTTGATTCCCTTCTGAGCTAGTTTTGCGGGTGACATCAAGATAGATAGTTGTGTTTGAATCAGCATACTTGCCAGCATTAGTTAAAAGTTCGCTCAAAATCTGCTTGAGACTCTTAGGGTCAGTGTATAGCATTAGGGAGGAGTTTGGCGATGTCTTGGAGTTAGAATCGAGACGATAATTTACTACCAGAGATAACTCCTTATTTCCTTCATTGGCAGACCATTGTTGCTCAAACTGTTCCGGGAAAGATTGAGCCAAATCAGTGATTAAATCTTTGAGCTCGAATTGTTGAGGACGAGAGGTAAATTGGTTAGACTCGAGTTTTTGTAGAGTCAGTAAGTCTTTGATCAGTTTTTCTTCCCGATTATAGGCCTCCTCTAAGATATCCAAGTATCGCGCCTTACTCTCTGGCGGTTTATCTGATTGGCGCAACATGGTGAGCGCCAATTTCATTTTTGTGAGGGGAGTTTTCAACTCGTGACCGATGCTATCAACAAATTCATCTTTAAGCTTATTCAAGTTTTGCAGTTGCTCAATATGCTGGCGCATTCCCTCCGATAACTTAGCTTGAACTTCTAAACTCCACTTGAGTTGAGATGTACGCTTATCGACTAGAGATTGTACCTTATTCAAGGCTTGATCGTGCAGAATTGACGTACTTACTTGAGTACCGATCCAATTAACCAACTCTATTTCATCTGCTTTCCAGATTCGGCGCTGAGAAGCCTGCAAGACTAAAAACCCTAAAACAATCCCTGGTTTTGAGTCACTGGTCATACTTCCTATTAGAGGTATCATCAGTAATGCCGATGAAGTTCCAGAGTTAAAATCATCAGTAGAATTAAGCTTGGCAACATCTGGGAAATGGGCTGCAGCTTCTAGCGCTAAGGGATCGGGAGCAACCTTAAAAGCCTGGGTACACAATGGCGAATCAAATAGAGAAAAGAAAGACTGCATCGGCGATTGAAGCAAATCTCGATGCTGCGACCATTGGCAAACAACTTGAGCTTCTATTTGGGAAACTTCCTGGTTAGAGCTGCCTTTAATTGGAGGAGACTTGTATTTGAGCAATAAGATCCAAGCTCTATCTACTTGGAGTACTTTCGCCGTTCCCTGCAAAGCTTTTTTGAGAAGGGAATTGATATCGACATTGTAGCGAATTGCTTCACCGATCTCCTTAATCAGAGTTTGGTAGCGCTTACTACTCTGATTCTGTTGTTGGAGTTGGACAAGAGAAATTGCTATTGCTACTGATTCGGAAGCAATTTTGAGGTTTTCTTTGTCCCGACTGGTCCATTCGCGAGGCTGAGATTGTCCGATAAGGATCGTTCCATTGGCAGTTCCTTGGAAATGAGTAGCAATTCTCAGCAATGCTCGCCCAGGCAGTAATTCCCGGGGCCAATTAGCTAGATGATTATTGTCAGTCGCTTGTAGATCGGAAATTGCTAGGGGTTCAGTTTCAGCTAATACATTTGCCATTAAGGGGTGAGAGCGCAGTTTACCGTTCGTCTCAGGCAGAAGCATATGGGAATTACCCACATGCCAAAAGCCTATTTGTCCAGGGGTTATAGTGCTAACGCCAGCGACAATTAAACAAGTATCGGCGCAGAAGATTTCACCTAATTTAGTTGCCAGCCTGGATAACAGAGTCTGAGTATCTTGGCTAGTTTGGATTATTTCAATAATTTCTTGTTGTATTGCCTGGTTTGACTTGGGAGTATCCTGCATTTTCTTGGCGTAGTATTCCTGCTGTGTAAATCGGTCGAGGTTACTAAACTGAAGTAAAGTAGAAAGCTCATTCATAAGAAGTACCTATAGTCCGCTCGTATATCATTAAAAATTTTTCAATTAATTTAGCTAATTTAATTTTAGCCAAGGCGGATTTATTCAGTTTGAATAGAGCCTAGAGCTAGGAGTAATACTAAATCAGCATTAAAGTTAACTTTGTAAATAAGGGAACAGGGAACAGAAAAGGATAAAGGTGTATTCACAATTCTTAATACACTAAATAGAATTTATATCTAGGTACTAAGACTCTAGGACCTGCAGTTTTAGCATTCCCAGTTTTGAGCTTTAATACCACAGCTTCTGTAAAAATATTTAAAGAGGATGTTTAGAGTAGATCGAAAAATTATGATTTTTTTGTGAATTGACTGCACCCAGAGGGGGCAGAGGTCAGAGGTCAGAGGTAAATATATATAGTATGCGGATTTTGACCTCTTTGCTTGAATCAACCTCTAACCCTATTTCTGCCTCCTGAGTTGCCTAAACAGTAACGTTTATTTTTGTTTTGGTTAGTTACTTAGTCAGCGCCATCAATGGGAGCAAAGCCTTGACGCTGAATGTTTTCTGTCACTACGCGAGGTTCGAGAAATTGTAGCAGATAGTCTGGTCCTCCAGCTTTTGAACCCACACCAGAAAGTTTGAAACCGCCGAAGGGTTGCCTCGCTACGATCGCTCCGGTAATATTACGGTTAATATACAGGTTGCCTACTTCAAATTCAGTAGCAGCTCGTTCGATGTGAGCGGGGGTACGGGAGTATAAACCACCTGTGAGGGCGTAGTCCGTACCATTAGCTACTTTGAGTGCTTCGTCGAAATCTTTTACCCGCGTTACTGCCACTACTGGACCAAAAATTTCTTCTTGAGCGATGGTAGCAGTAGGGGAGACTTCTGTAAAAATGGTAGGAGCGACGAAGTAGCCATTGTCTGGAACTTCCATTTCTAAGGCTACTTTAGCCTCACTGCGCCCTTTGGCAATATATTCCTGAATGCGATCGCGCGCTGTCGCGTCAATTACTGGTCCTACTTGGCTGCTGGGTAAATCTGCTGCGCCAACATTGAGCGATCGAGTTGCTTCTACTAACCTCCGCAGGAAGTTATCGTAAATAGTTTCTAGTACAACTATCCGCGAACAAGCGGAACATTTCTGACCGCTGTAACCAAATGCTGATTGTACTACTCCAAATACGGCTCGATCGAGATCAGCACTTTCATCGACGATAATGGCATTTTTACCTCCCATCTCGGCGATTACTCGTTTGAGGTGCTTTTGTTTTGGTTGCAGGACTGCAGCATCGGCATAGATGCGACAACCTACTTCCCGCGAACCTGTAAAAACAATTAAATGAACCTCTGGATGGTTAACCATGTAGGCACCTACCTGGGAACCTTTACCAGGGACTAATTGAAATACACCTTTAGGAATGCCAGCTTCGACTAAAATCTCTGCTATTTTCGCCGCTATTACCGAGGAAGGTTCGGCGGGTTTGAGTAAAGTACAATTCCCGGTCACTAAAGCAGCTACTGTCATCCCCGTGGCGATCGCGATCGGGAAGTTCCAGGGAGAAATAACTACAGCAATGCCTCGCGGTTGGTACGAATAGCGATTGTTTTCCCCCGCTAGGTCGTAATTGTAACCGCGATCGAGGCGTTCCATTTCCGCAGCATAATAGCGACAGAATTCAATTGCTTCGGATATTTCTGCATCTGCTTGCTGCAATACTTTCCCCACTTCCAGACAGGTCCAAGCCGCCAATTCGTAACGACGCGCTTCCATTAAGTCAGCCACTTGACGTATTATTTTCGCCCTCTCCTCTACAGGGGTACTCCGCCAACTGGGAAAGGCTGCTTTAGCTGCTTGTAAGGCTTGTTCTGCTTGTTCGGTAGAAATCAAACCTACCTGACCGACTATCTCGCTAGGATTAGAGGGATTCACAGAATCGATGATTTGTGAAGTTTCTACATATTCTCCGTCGATCAGTGGCAGATATTTTCTCCCCAGTGAGGCGCGAACTTTAACTAAAGCTTGTTGCGCTTTTTCTCGCAAATTAGCATTGGCATAATCGGTATTTGCCGCATTTTGGAAGGATGAGAGATGAGAGATCTCGGATGAGGAAACTTCCCCGTCTGCCTCTGTTTCCTTCTCTCCCTCTGCTAAAGCAGGTGGGGCAATTAATTCCTCGATCGGACGTTGTTCTAAATTTTGTCGCAGGAAGGAACTGTTAGCCGTATTTTCTAGCAAGCGGCGAATCAGATAAGCCATCCCTGGTAGAAGTTTGCCGTAGGGAGAATATACCCTGACCCGATGTCCTCGCTTGACTAAAGCTTCGGCTAAGCGATCGCCCATGCCATAAAGTACTTGCATTTCAAAGCGGCGGCGGGGAATGTTCAAATTTTCAGCGATCGCACAGGCTAGGGCTTGCGATCGCACGTTATGACTGCCAATTGCTGCATATAAATATTCGTGATTTTCTAGCAACAATTGAGTCATGCGCTCAAAATTAATATCTGTAGCGGCTTTGTCGTTATATACTGGCTGCGGCCAATGCTCTTGAATTGATTGAATGGTTTCCTGATCCCAATACGCCCCCTTTACCAGCCTCACTGTCAGGGGATAGCCTCGCTGTTTTGCCCAATCTATTAAGTCCCGCAAGTCTCGTTCTGAGTCCTGCAGGTATCCTTGCAGCGTCATTCCCACATCGGTAAAACTGCGAAACTCTTCTTCCATTAACAATTCTTTCAGGATCGAGAGAGTTAAGTCTTTATA
The DNA here is from genome assembly GCA_051439565.1 of Prochloraceae cyanobacterium. GTDB lineage: Bacteria > Cyanobacteriota > Cyanobacteriia > Cyanobacteriales > JBFRWL01 > JBFRWL01. The sequence goes on along the minus strand of JBFRWL010000523.1, from coordinate 9,745 downwards.
GGCGTATTGTTCCATGTCGAAGTGAATTCCTGCCCCTAATTCCTTAGCGCGTCGCAGGAGTATGCGAATGCGATCGCACACTTTTTCTTTACTCCCTTGCGGATCGATCGGGTCGAACTGGGAATAAAAGGCAGTTAACTTGACAGAAACTTGAACTCGTGGTAATGATATGTCATCTGCAGTATCAATCTCCGGTACGACCGACCACTTTTTACCTTCTTGGGTAAGTTGTTCGATTAAATCTAAATAGCCTTGCAGGTAAGATTTTGCTTCTGCTTCGGTAATGACAGCTTCCCCTAATAAGTCGATCGTGAAAGCCATCTTGTCTTTGCGCAGGCGTTCGATGGTTTTAATTGCTTGTTGAATGTTTTCTCCAGCTATATACTTGTGGGCTAGAGTTTCTACTGCTTTAATAATAGTTGCCGCTGCTATTTGGGCTGGAGGGGAATTTGGCTCAGTAAAGTTAAGAATTGCTTTTAGTGCTGAGGGCAATTCTACCGACTCTTCCCCCAAATATTGTTGCAGGTGATGGGCTATTTCTGAGTTGCTCTGCAAAGCTGGTAAAACGTCTATTAGGTGAAATAACTGCACTCGCAACCCAGGGTTACTCATTGCCCAATCAAGCATTTTATCATCCCAGCGCATTTGCTCGCGCATTTGAGCTAAAAAAGATCCTTTCTTGCGCGTCGCTTCCAGGAGTTGTTTAGCTATTTCCTGGGTTTGTGCGTCATAGTTTTGACCAGATTTTATTTGTACAACCACGGTTACTCAACTCCTAATTCTCACGCAACTGACAGCACTAGCTAAATTACTTATTATGCTATTTGGGCTATTAACTTAAGCTAGGACATTTTCGTGGTGAGAAGGTTTTAGTTTTTAGGTATTGGGTTAATGGATTTTAGCAAAGCTGTAAATCAATTGTTATCTGAGACTTGTTTTAACTCCCTAACACAATTTATCTACCACTTACCACCTACTCTCAACCAGCGCGTCCCACTTGAAGTCGGTAGCCGCTATTTGGGAGATGTCATTGTCTCCGTTTTTCTTTAATATCCCCAATCTAATAGTATATCATTTAACGTGAGGAATTTTTATTTTTATTAGGAATTATCTTAGATGGCACATATAAAGGCGATCGCCATAGTAGTTAGCATCCTTTCTCCTTAACTTTACGAAAGTTAATAGAGCAGTGACACTTTCAGCTGGCAATTCTTGCAATTAGTGGAATTTTCCCTGTACGCTCAAATAGCATCGAGTGTCTGGCTATGAAGGTACCACCATCCACATTGACGGGAAACCAAGTATCGTGATTAGGAGTCAGTTCGAGCTTTTCTTTTACGGTGAAGGATGAAAGTCCCCAGCGGTTCGGCTCTTTCATGATGGTACCGTCGCGGGCATGACTAACCTGGGCCAACAGCTTACTGATGCCGATATCATTGAGCCCGTAACAATAGAACTCACCCGCTCCAAGCGGCTGGTCTGAAAATGGCAAATCCGGCCCCAGATATCCGTTGACAATGATAATCGCCTGGTAGATTCCTTCGGAAACTAGTTGGTTGTCGGCAAAAATCTGCCAGCGGTTTTTTTCTGTAAATGGTGTCTTGAGCATTTTTTCTATGATGGCCAGAAGCATGCCAGTAGTGAAGGGTCCGAGATCACCGAAAAGCTGCCCAAGGATCCCTTTGTAATACTTAGTAAACCGGTTTTCAGTGTAGTACGGAATCCTTCCGAAAATCTCCGCGCCACCGTAGCCGATAAAATGGCGTGGCATTTCCGCGCTCCCGTCGCTATATGCTCGAAGAACATCCGCCGGTAGGTAGCGATCGGCGGCGATGGATTGGGAAAAAACCCGAATCGCTTCTTCAATCCTGTCCGGCATGTCCAGCACTTTTCCAATCAGGTCGGCCGATCCTTTCCGCAGAAACCCAAGGCGAATCTCTGAAAGCGGTACCCCTGAATCGATGCATCCTTCCAGCACGGCGCGAAAGGTGCCGGAGCCCCCCGCTGAGATCGGAATCCGACCACCTTGCTTCAGCGCCGTGCTGGCGGCAGCCCGCGCGGCGGCGTGGCTATCCACCTCATATAGTCGAACATCTGTAAACCCATGAGCCGCAAACAATGGAACAATTTGTTCAACTTTTTTCCAGTCGTCGAGCGAGCCGGAGATAGTTGTTGCAATTACATCAATCCGTTTCATTATCGTTCTCCTCAGCTGCGGTTATCAAGCTGACCACCTCTGGCAAAAGCTTCTCCAAGCTCTTGTTTCCGTCCAGACGATAGGTAGGACAGCGCTGTTCGAGCGCATCGCAAACCAGATGGTAAGCATCACGCAGTTTTGTCAGCTTTTCTATGTTTTCATGCGCCTGAAGAGCCTCCGCGCGTGATGCAATACGCTCCAAGCTGACTTCGGGAGAAACGTCGAGGAAAATGACAACATCCGGCATGTGCATGTGGTTCAGCTTTAGCTTGCACAAAGCACCCAGTTCCGGAAACTGTCTAAAGATCGGATCTGTCTTCAAGTAACCTTTCTCCCCGGAGAGAATGGCTAAGGCCTTTGCGCAGACTTCGGTATTGAAAAACTCTTCGTGGTAAAGTGCTGCCCATGCTGTCATGTTCAGCAACGGGGAGCCGTCCATGAAAACACGATCCGGGCGGTACCACCGCTCTACTTCAGACAGCAGGCGATCGCGAAGCAGCAGCTCAACCAGTTTCGGGAGCTTGTAGCGAGCAAGGTTTTTGGTGTTCTTGGCTCTCCGCCCGATCCACTTGCGGACTGCATTCACCATTAATGGCTGGGTCTCACAGGGTTCACCGTTCTTGAAGAGTTGCAAGCCATCACCAATAAAGCAACTGTACCCTTTGAATCTAGTTGCTAGGCGCCGGGAAACAGTACTTTTGCCGGAACCGTCAATGCCGATCGCCGCCACCACCAAAGGCCGATGCGGTTCGGGCATGCGGCGCTGTCGGTAGGCCAACTCCTGATCGGCTAACACCTTGAGATGGTCATGCAATCTCAAAGCAATATCCCGGCTATCGCCCTGGAGACACTGCGGCGGGCCAATGGTGATATGATTCCAAAGCGGCAGCGGGATCGTTGTTTTTTTTGGGAACACCCGCTCTGGCCCTTCGAGATAAACTGGCACGACTGGGACATCTGGATTCTTCCGTGCAATCAAGCCGATGCCGCCATGGAAATCCTGTAACTCGCCCGCCTGTCCCCGCGTGCCCTCTGGAAACATGATGATACTGGCTCCCTCTTCAAGTTTACGCTGTATCTCCCTTATTGCGGCAAGCCCGCTCTGTCTACGGTCCACCCATATAGGCTGTAAAAGAAATTGCACCGTCTTGAAAAGCCAGGGCGGCTTTTCGAAGTAGTCGCGGGCAGCCACCGGATGCGTTTTGATTATCTTACGGGGAGGTAAAGTTGAAAATAGAAGAAAGATATCCAAGTGACTATTATGATTGGCCACCAGAATGAAGTGATCCAATTCTTCGAGGTTTTCGTGGCCTACCACGTTTACCCCGAACAGCAGGCGCAGAAGAGGTCGAATCAAAAGTAGGTGCAGCACCAGACGAAGGGCATTGATCAGAGATATTACCATTTGAGGAACCAATGTAGATAGTGGAAGACAACCGGGGCGCTGAAGAGATAGGATTTTAGCGTATTGATGGTTCGACCCCGCCCCGGTTGGAGCCGCTCTTCACGGATGCCCAGATCATCTTCCATCTGCGTCAGGGTAAACCGTCCCATGCAAACGCATATCGCAACAAGAATCCCAAGTACGGCAGAATGGTTCAGTGAAATGCATGTCCATCCTGCCAGGCTAAGATATAGAAAACTCGCAACCAAAATCAGCAGTAGCAAACGAAGCTTTAGTGAGTAGTTCTCCAGCAACTTATAAATGAAGTCGGCTGTTGCTACTGTCAGGACCATGAGGATTGCCATTCGTTCGGAGAAAAAAAGCAGATAGCAGAAATGACCCAGGCAAAATACATAGAAGAACAGGCCAAAGTCCAGAGCTCCCACCGAAAAAACGATTCCCTGTGAACGACCTCCGAGGGCGACAAAAAACGGTATTAATAAAAACGCATATACTGGGATGGCGATGATGAAAAACCCGTACCAGTCGATCTGGATCAGATAGAACATGAATGGGATAGAGCAATAGGAAGCTAGAATTCCCCAGCGATCCTCCAACCGGATAGCCACCAGCGAAATATATTCCCGCAGCGCAAAGAAACTCATGACGGCTAGAATCCATAAAGCAGCCGTAAAGGATACCCATTCGGAAACTGCTATTGCTAGGAAAAGTCCCCACAACGGACGTAGCGAAGCAGGTATTGTCAACCGGCCTCTGCTAAAGAGCTCAATCACTCGGAATGCGGATAGGCCAGCGAAGATCACTAACGAATAGATAGATGAGCTCTCATACCAAATCTGGTTCTCAGTGTAGCACAATAAATTATTCATAAGTGAGCCAATAATGGGGCATCAAAAGAATACCTGCAAAATCGGTCATGTGCTTAAGAAACATTAAGATTATTGCAAAATAATTGTTACAAATAAGTTGGACTTAGCGATCGCTGAAAAATAGAGAAATCAAAATAACTTGACCGAAACCTGAGATTAAGTATAACCAACTTGAGTCAATTAGAATTACCTTTCTCCCCATCAATAGCAATATTTCTTTACATGAAACCGAGTATTATGACAAAAGTTTGACCTGACTGATAGAAGACATTTCTGTTAGATAAACTAGATAGAGGGAAAGGACAAGAGTGGCTGAAAATTAATAAAAAAGATAGAGATTAATCATCGACAAGAGTGATTCATCTTCTTATCAAAAAAGAAGTTGTTCACCAATAGGTAAGCCCCTTCTTTTAAGGAGGGAACAATCCAAAATCCAAAATGTAAAATCCAAAATCAAATTGACCAAACTCATTACTATATTCATGTGCGGTGACGTAATGACTGGTAGAGGAATTGACCAGATTTTACCTTACCCTAGCGATCCTATCCTTTATGAACCATACATCAAAAATGCCTTTGATTATGTCAAACTTGCCCAACAAGTAAATGGTTTAATTCCACATCCCGTTAACTTTTCTTATCTTTGGGGTGATGTTCTCGATGAATTAGCCAGATTTTCACCAGATTTGAGAATAATTAATTTGGAAACTAGTATTACTAAAAGTGACGATTATTGTTCAGCTAAGGGCATAAATTATCGGATGAATCCAGATAATATTCCTTGTCTGAGTGCAGCTAAAATCAATTATTGTTCTCTGGCAAATAACCACATTTTGGATTGGGGCTATTCAGGTCTTTTGGAGACATTAGCAACCTTAAAGAAAGTGAAGATTAAAAGTGCGGGAGCGGGGAGAAATCTCAAAGAAGCTTCAACTCCAGCAGTGATGGAGATTGAAGGAAAGGGAAAAGTCCTCGTCTTTTCCTTGGGAACAGCTTCGAGCGGAATTCCTTCTGCTTGGAGAGCATCATCAGCGCAGCCTGGCGTCAATCTGTTAGAAGATCTGTCCCAAAAAACAGTCTGGTTGCTCAGAGAAAAAATTCAGCAACTGAAACGACCAACTGATCTGGTCATTGTCTCAATACATTGGGGAGGTAATTGGGGTGATCAAATTCCTTACTCGCAAAGAAAATTTGCTCACCAACTGATTGAGCGTGCCGGAGTCGATCTAATCCACGGTCATTCTTCTCACCATGTCAAGGGAATAGAAGTTTATCAAGACAAGCTCATTATCTATGGCTGTGGCGATTTTCTCAATGATTATGAAGGCGTTGTTGGTTATGAAGCTTTTAGAGATGACTTAGGCTTAATGTACTTTGTCAGTATAGAGCCAAAAACAGGAAAGCTGGTTAAGTTGCAAATGGTTCCCACACAGATTAAACGTTTTCAAGTTAATCGTTCCTCAACAGTAGATGCTCTCTGGCTAAGAGATAGATTAAATAGAGTCGGGAAAAAACTTGGCAGTCGAGTAGAATTGAACCAGGATGGAAACTTAACTCTGACGGGGTGACAACCTAGGGTGTTGATCAAGTGAAAGGCGATCTCGAAGAGATCCGCTTCGCCCTCTGGTTGATTGTCAAAATAACCTCTTTCTCTCAACAGTTATCCTCAACTCCTTATGACTATATAGTTAATAAATTATCCTTCTTGATTGGGTGCAAGCCGTTCGTCCAAAAACTGAAAAACTCTTTGTATAGCCGGTTCATAGGCATCGACAGTTAAGACTGAATGGGGAGGACGGAGCGGCTCTGTTTTTATCCCGCTCTCTTTTCGCTGTTGAGCGCTAATCTCATTGATTTCAATATTATGGGCAAATGTTTGTCTTAAGCTTTCAATACGTTCGGGCGGACTCATTGTATCTTCCTCAAAGCGGAAAGCAAGAATCGGACATTGTTGGGCTTTCGCTTTAGCTTGTTCTAGTTCGCTGGGAGATATGCCTAAAGCTTTTTTGTGTTCTGGAGTGACGCGAAGAGGAAGAGACGGTTGACACACTACAGGAGCTATCACTTGCTCCTCAAGCATCAGTGAGAGAACAAAGCCACCTGTTAGACACATACCGATCGCCCCTATTCCAGTTGCTTGAGATTGAGGATAAATCTTTTCTCGACACAGCGCCCTAAGCCATTCTGTAATTGGGCTAGACTGATTTTTAGCCAAACAGTTAAATTCTCGACTAATGCAGATATGGGCGGCATACCTAAGAATCGTTAGCAGGCTAAAGGGTTTATTTGGTTGACCGAAAAATAAGGGCAAATAAACTGTATAGCCTCTCTCGACAATTCGCTCTGCCAAGTGAACGCACTCAGGTATCATACCTGGCAATTCGTGCATAAGTAAAACTGCGGCTCCAGAGCCTTTGTGGTAAACGATATGCTCCATATTTTGATAGCGAAAAGAAAAACTGGGCCAATCTAGGGGGGGAGGCTGAAATATTGTGTTTACCATGTTTTAACCATTGAGCATATGCTTGTTGTTAATTAGTATAAGAGTCGCTTCTAAATCTCCCCATGCCTTCCACTCCTTAGTTATTTAAACTTATTGATAAAATTTTACGCACGTTTGCGTTCTTTAATTGAAACTGTTAATGATCAACTTAAAAATATCTCCCAAATTGAACATTCTTCTGACTTCTGACCCCTGAATTACCTTGACAAGCACGAGTAATTATGCAAAAAGGATTAAGTACCGTTGAGCAAACGGAAAAAGTGCAATTATTTATTTAGCGTTTGGAACAATTGCTATGACATCGGAGAAGCCTAAAATTGGTGTAGCAGTAGTAGGGACTGGTTTTGGCAGCAAAATTCACATTCCAGGGTTTCAGCGCCATCCTCGTACTAAGGTGGTGGCGGTCTATAATCGGGACTTGGGAAAAGCAAAGGCAATTGCAGACGCTAATAGAATTCCTTACGCCTTCAATAAACTAGAAAAGATTGTTGCGCTACCAGAGGTGGACGCGGTAAGTATTTCTACGCCGCCATTTTTGCACTACGAGATGGGGAAGACGGTATTAGAAGCAGGCAAGCATCTGTTGTTAGAAAAGCCAATGAATATGTCTGCGACTCAGACGAGAGAACTATATCACTTAGCAGTAGCTAAAGGGTTGGTAGCGACAGCAGATTTTGAATTTCGCTTTATTCCTGCATGGCAATTATTAGCCGAATATTTGGAACTGGATGTGGTAGGGAAGAAGCGCCTAATTAAGATAGATTGGTTAGTAACTAGTCGCGCTAATCCCGAACGTGCTTGGAACTGGTACTCTCGCAAAGATATGGGAGGAGGCGCATTAGGTGCTGTCGGTTCCCATGCTTTTGACTATATTAGCTGGCTATTTGGTCCGGTAAAGCGATTGTGCGGTTATTTGAGTTGCGCGATCGAACAAAGACCGGATCCACAAGCAGGGGGAGAATTAAAGCCTGTAGACGCAGACGATACTTGTTTAATTATGCTGGAATTAGCTGACGGTACGCCTTGTCAGTTGTCCATTTCTTCGGTGACCTATCAGGGAAGGGGACATTGGGTAGAAATTTACGGCGATCGCGGTACTTTAGTTTTAGGTAGCGATAATCTCAAAGACTACGTACACGGTTTCCGCTTATTAGTCGCGCCAGCAGGAAAAAACCCAACTGAAGTAGAAATTCCCAAGCGTCTGGCGTTCCCTCAAGTTTTTACCGACGGACGTTTAGCACCGTTTATTCGGGTAGTTAACCGCTGGGTAGAGGGTATCGATGCGGGTGAGTCGATGGTACCTTCTTTGCGAGAAGGGGTATATTCTCAATTATTGATGGATTTAACCCATCAATCCAGCGAAAGTAAATCTTGGGTAAACGTACCGAATTTAGATGATTATTTGGTAGTCAAATACAATTAATACCAATTAATTTCATTTAAGATTGCTACATTTAGGTATTGACCCCAAACTGGCAATGAGTAATAGGATCAGAATCGCGATCTCGGTGGCTAAGAAGGGGGAAGTCATAATCGTTGGTAGTCTTCTGTCAATTTTGAAATGATCGGTTGAGATAGGACAAGGGATGCCTTTTTAGGTCGCTCCCTTCAGCCAAAGCGATAACCAAAGCCGCGCACTGTCACCAGGTATTCTGGCTGACTAGGATCTTGCTCTAATTTTTCGCGCAACCAACGAATGTGAACATCTACAGTTTTGTTCTCTCCCAAGAAATCGAGTCCCCAGACCTTTTCAATCAGTTGTTCGCGTGACCAAACTCGCCGAGGATAACTCATAAATAACTCTAACAAGCGAAATTCCTTGGGAGAAAGATTAACTGTTTGACCTCGAACAGCTACTCGACATTCTTGAGGAAAAAGAGTAATCTCCCCAAAGTGTAATACTGGGTTGGGAACTTGGTGGCAGTAGCCCTGACGGCGCAGCAAAGCGCGACAGCGAGCCACTAACTCCCGCAGGCTGAAGGGTTTAGTGAGGTAGTCATCAGCCCCTACTTCTAAACCGAGAACTCGATCGGTTTCGCTGGCTTTCGCGCTGAGAATTAAAATCGGGACAATATTTCCTTGGTAGCGCAATGAACGACAGATATCTAGTCCATTGACTTGAGGAAGCATTAGATCCAGGACAATCAGGTCGAAGGGAAATTGAGAATTATTAACTTCATGAGCAATAAGCAAGTTCAGAGCTTCGCGTCCATTGCTGACTCCCGCAACCTCGTGACCTTCTTCTTCTAAGGCTAAAACAAACAGATCCCGAATTAAATCCTCATCTTCTACGACAAGAATTCGATTCTTTGGCACTAATTTAAGGAGAGAAGAACTTTCGGATGTATCTAGAGATAACATAAATAGTGATGTCGATACTGTCTGGTCCGCACTGGAAAACGATACCGTATTGACGGTCAGGCTACTTGCATTTACGAAAGATTCAAAACAAATATAGCCGTATCATTCATTACCGAGATCGCTTATTATTTGAATCAAAAGCTTACCAAAGAAGATTATCAAAATCTTTGAGCACTGTTCTATTCATTTCGCGCCACAAGCCTGATTGTAATTTTTTGTCAAAAAGTTTCGTAAACTTCTGCATGGCTATCCTTGAGTTTTTACTTGTGAGGAGACTGCTGAAGCCAGGTTAATTTTTTTTTCACCTCCTAAAAGGAATAGCCAAACCATCACGACAATCCAATGAATTAAAGTGATAATTAATAGAGAACCTGTTAAATAATAAGCAACTGTACAAATAAGTCCTAATA
>JBFRWL010000522.1:0-12892 GCA_051439565.1 Prochloraceae cyanobacterium | reverse complement strand
CTCTACGGGTGTGTTAGGAGATTGAAGAGTTTGAAATAATGCGGCGATCGCAGTTTCAGTTTGACAGCGACTCAGAGCTATCGCCGCCTGCTGATTAACTGCCAAATCTTCGTCCTGCAGTCGTCTTTGTAGTAGTTCCACCAAGTCAATTTCTGCCAGTAAATCTGATCGCCGTCCCAAACCAATTGTTGCTTCCAACCTTACTTCTGCAACTGGATCGTCTAGTGCCTCTATGAGGAGCGCCGCAACTGTGCGATCGCGAAAATTACTCAAGGCAGCTATAGCAGCCGCTCTCGTAGTAGGTAGCGGATCTTGGACTGCGCTCAGCAGTGGCTCGATGGTATCTGGATGGTCGATCTGACCTAGCGATCGCACTGCTAGAAGTCGCCATTGGGAATCTTTCAGCAGGACAGACAAAGGCGCGATCGCTTTGGTGCCCAAACTGGCAAGTGCTGTAGCAGCCATTGCTTTGACATCTTCGCTTTCGGTAGTAGCGAGCAAATTGACTAATGCCTCTATCGCTTGAGGAGAGTCAAAGTCTCCCAGAATGCGCGCAATAAACCAGCACAATTCTAGGTCTGCTTCTTCTGTTTCCAATAGCTTTAACAGGGGAACAACTGCTACCTCTCCCCAATTAGATAAAAGCTTTGCAGCCTCCCAGCGTTGTTGAAAGTCTCCTGTTGCTAAAGTTTCTAAGACCAATTCTAAGGACGTTTCCTTGCCAATATACTCAGATGGCTGTCCTTGGTTGCAACTAGCGGAGTTAGTTTCCTGCTTGCTCGCCATTGTTTGTAAGCTGTTTGCCAAATTATACCAGTTGAAGTGGTACTGAATAACAGCAAAAGAACATATAGCAATCGAATTTGATTCGTGAATTAGCTGGTGAAGACAGGGAACGGGGAACAGAAATCACACAGTTCCTTTCCGTTCTTTTCTCACAAATGACTTACGATTGCTATGGGTTCAGAATTTAATATTTCTCCCCGTCAGTCACCTGTAGCAAGATGAACTACTCCCTCCATCTCGAGGAAGAAAGGAGAAATTGTCTTAGATATCTAAATCGGTTAGATTTAAGCGCGGTCCGTGGGTTTCGATAAATTCCCGTCTCGGTGCAACCCGATCGCCCATCAACACCGTAAAGATGCGATCGGCTTCGGCTGCATCTTCAATTTCTACTTGTTTGAGAGTGCGGGTTTCTGGGTTCATGGTAGTATCCCACAACTGTTGGGGCATCATTTCACCTAAACCTTTGAAGCGTTGGATCGTATAGCTAGCATTAGCGGGAAATTCGTTAATTTTTTGTTGTAATTCGCGATCGCTATAGCAATAGTAATGATTGCGACCCCGTTCTAGCTTATATAGAGGCGGACAACCAATATATATATATCCTTGATCTACTAGCGATCGTTGATACCTGTAGAAGAAGGTTAGCAACAAAGTACGGATGTGCGCGCCATCAACGTCAGCGTCAGTGTTTTTAGCACACAAGCCACCCGTACCGCAGACGAAGTTTTCATCGCCTTCTACTGAGAAATCATAAACATAGTCACCAACCAGTTCAATTTCCTGATTAGAAAGTACTTTTAAACCCATGAGATCTTCACTAATTAGCAAGTAATCCTGAGACTTACCAGTAGATTTAGCTAGATGTGCTGCCAACTTATCTGCATTAGCATGACGCTGCCAAATCTGGCGACATTGTTCGATTTGCTCTTTACCGCCAATGGTTATGGTGTAAGATGAATGCTGCCTTTGAATTGATTGATGCTCAGTTGTACTAGCAATTAAACCTAGTTGTCCTAATAGATAGAGTAAGCCATCCTTAAGCTTGCCAGAGTTGATGGTAAAGGATAGATTTGTTCCCGCTGTCGTACCCTCACTGAGGAAATAAGCTTCTAGAAATACTAATTGCATTTCTGCAGCGAGACTGAATAAGATATCTGGTAACTGTTTGTGGGGAGCAAGGTTAGTCATCTCCCAAGCTTGCAATAACCTGGCTGCTAGGACGCTGTGGAAATAAAGTTCGATCGCCTCGCTATTTGGGTCGTCATAGCGGCGCGGTGTCTCGCCAAATACCTTTTTCGCACTAGCAATTATTTCTGGGATAAAAGGCTCATCTTTCTTACCCAAGTTGAGGCTAATCCGATCGCTACTCAAAGTACCTTTAGCAACATACCACCCTAAAAACCAGATCAACTCGCGAGTAAGAGGAAGATAGCGGTTAAAAGCTCGATCGGTATTTGCTTGGGGAACAATTTGCACTTCTTCTCCCAGCTGGATCAGTTCGCTAGGTGTAAAATACGCAAACGGTTTATGGGCGCTTACCTCTGAGCAAGACTCATTCTTACTAGCATCCTCAATCTTAGCGGGCAAAGTTTCATAAACAAGATTATCGTTACCCCCGATCGCATCTAAATAGCGGAGAAAATTGGCTAAAGTCGGTCGATCGATACCTATTTCCCAGTCACTAATAGTAATAGGCTGCTTGACATCGCAGAATGTGGCAACTTGTTGCTGGGAAATACCCGCTTCTTGGCGCTGGCTAGTTAACTTTTGCCATCCTTCTGAGTCTAGCTGAATTCTCGGTTCGTTTTCTCGATCGAGTTTATCTACCTTGGCTATAACTCGCGCTGCTGCAACGCGCCGCACATCTTCCCCTTGTAGAGATAAAGATTGAGTTAATCCCGCCTCATAGAAAACCTTAATTAGATCGATCGCTTTGGGACTTTCAGTGGGACGAGGTAAACGCCGAGTTGCTACTAACAGATCGCCAGGACGGATTAGATTGCCTTTTTTGGTAATTACCTTGCCATTTTCATAAACGAAGACGCTATGAGAAGAAGTTACCTTAACACAACGATTGTACCTGGTAGTAATTTTATACATTGGCTCCTCGTGACCGTGGCGTATGACAGCCTTGAGGGGACGGAAACGAGTAGCATGAGTAACTGGGTCAAAAGAAATAACCTGATAGCGTTCGGGAGTGCGTTGTCCTTCGATACATCGATCGATAAACTTACCTATCTCTACCAATTCAGTCTTACCAGTATCGTCCATGACCAAAGTAGGTTCGTCTCCAGCCACGCTCATAATAATTATGCGGTGGTAGCGCAACTGTGCAGCGTCAAATTCTTCACCTTTAATGCCCAATCCCAAGGCAGTAATCATTGACTGAATTTCATTGTTTTTGTAAATTTTGGCATCGTCGGTTTTCTCGATGTTGAGGATCTTACCCCGCAGAGGTAGAATTGCTTGGAATTGCCTGTCTCGCCCTTGTTTTGCCGAACCGCCTGCACTGTCCCCTTCTACTAAAAATATTTCTGAGTTGGCAGGATCTCTCTCGCTACAATCTGCTAACTTACCTGGTAAGGGAGAAGACTCTAGTACCGACTTGCGGCGCACTAATTCGCGGGCACGGCGGGCGGCTTCTGCGGCTTTAAAGGCTTGTATAGCTTTCTCGAGAATTGTGTCTGCTACCTGGGGGTTAAATTCCAAGTACTCGCTCAATACTTCACCCACCAGGGAGTCTACAACCCCACGTACCTCTGTATTGCCTAGTTTGGTTTTGGTTTGACCTTCAAATTCTGGTTCTGGAACTTTAACAGAAATTACCCCCGTCAAACCTTCTCGAACGTTTTCGCCCCCTAGATTAGATTCATTTTCTTTCAGTTTATTGCGCTTGCGAGCAATACTATTCATTGTCCGCGTCAAGACTGTTTTTAGTCCTTCTAAATGGGTTCCCCCGTCAATGGTGCGGATATTGTTGGCAAAGCCGAGAAGATTGTCGCTATAGGCATCGATACACCACTGCAAGGCAACTTCCACTTGTATACCATTCTTTTCCCCTTCAACGTAGATAATGTCTTGGTGTAGGGCTTGTTTTTCGCGAGTCATGTAGGTGACATACTGCTTGATACCACCTTCGTAACAATAGGTTTCTACCCGTGGTTCTGACTGTCGCTTGTCAGTGAAGGTAATTTTGACACCTGCATTAAGATATGCCAGTTCTCGGAAACGTCCTGCCAGAAGATTATAGTCAAACTCAATGCCGTCAGTAAAAATTTGCGGGTCTGGATGGAAACATACAGACGTTCCCGTGCGATTTTGACCGTCGGATTTAACTTGTAACTCTGTGACGGGAATTCCCCTTTGATAAAGCTGGGTGTGAACTTTCTTATCTCGCCAGACAGTTACTTCTATTTCTTCAGATAAGGCATTGACTACAGAAATCCCAACTCCATGCAGTCCTCCAGAAACTTTATAGCCGCCACCACCAAATTTACCGCCAGCGTGTAGCACTGTCATTACTGTTTCTAAGGCTGATTTACCCGTGGTGGGATGTTTATCGGTAGGAATGCCTCTCCCATCATCTGTAACGGCGACCGAACCATCAGCATTTATATCAATTTCTATGTGAGTGCAATATCCTGCTAGAGCCTCATCAATAGAATTGTCTACCACTTCGTATACTAAATGGTGAAGTCCTCTCGGTCCAGTTGAACCAATATACATTCCCGGACGTTTCCGTACTGGTTCGAGACCTTCGAGAACTTGAATCTGATCGGCACCGTAACTACTAGTCATGAAATGATTTCTCCAAATATTCGCTTGGAGCCGAACCCCGACCCCTTAACGGCAAAATCCTCAAAAATTTTAACACAAAAGCTCTCCAGACGACCCTAGGGTCATTTCAAAAGAAGTTTATTGACCGATGAACCCCTCTATTTCAAGTCGGAAGTCTGAAGAAAAAAAACCTGTCTGTATTTTCTTGAGTCGTTGATAAATTAATACATTTGTTCTATTATAGCACTGATTAAACGTGAGTTAGACCAAAACATAAATTATTAGTCTCTCAAGGAAACAATGTTGGTTTCAACTTATATACAGAATAGGGGTTTAAGCCTCTGTCGAACTCACGTTAATTTGACGCACCTTGAAAGTGTGAGAGAATAACCTTATATTCAAAAGTTTACCTAGCTGCAATGTTGCTCGCTTTATAGTTCAAGTGGATAGACAACTACGTAAACTAGTAGCAGAAACCTGTAGGCATCCCCCTGGAAGTCTCGAACGCCAGCAAAATGTTACCAAGCTGATTCGATTGATTCAGAAATCAAAAAAGCTTTGGCAGGAAAATACGCCCTATTATCAGGATGCCCTGCAACAAACTTGGCTATATTTCTGCCAGAATCTTTGTGAAGCAGGGACTGGCCAAAAGTACGATCCCGATCGCAGCAGTGTGAGTACCTGGCTCAACCAATATCTGAGGTGGCGATTGCAAGATTTTCGCTCATACCAAGCACAGAAACTCAAGACAACTGCTCCTAAGATTCAGGGATTAGAGAAGACAATTGACCCAATCGACCATCTAGAAGCGTCTCCCGATATCCCGCCGATGCTGGAAAATGTCAGAAACTGGGTTCAAACCGATCCGGTAGGAAAGCTGAGCAAGCTTCACATTCAAAGCTACCCAGCCGTGACCTGTCAGGTGCTAATTCTGCGACGCTTGCCTCCAGAAACCAGTTGGAAAAAACTGGCGACAGAATTTAACCTTTCCATCTCGACCTTGAGCAGCTTTTATCAACGCCAATGTATGCCTTGCCTGCGTAAATTTGGCCAATCTGAGGGATATATATAGAGGCATACACATAGTAGAGGTGACAAAATTAGTTTCAGCTCATGAACAGCATAGAAGACTGGTTCTTACCTCTACCTCTAACAGAGGTAGCCCGCCAGAAAGCACAGCAGTTTGCTCAGCAGCAGCCCACTATCGAGAAAGCAGAGCAAGTCCGCTTGAATACCTTGGCAGTTTTGGTGGTTAATGACTACCTACAGTTGATGGGAATTCCCACCAACTTGACAGCGGGGGATAGCTGGAACCCAATTGTGCGCCTGTGTGCCGATGTCGCAGATCTAGAAATCATCGGCGTAGGTCGCTTAGAATGTCGCCCGCTCTTGGCGCTCTCTCCCGCCTGCCCAATTCCACCAGAGGTGCGTTCAGACCGAATTGGCTACGTGGTAGTTCAGCTCTCTGAATCACTCCGAGAGGCAACTTTAGTAGGGTTTATTCCTAGGGAGATGGTGACGACAGAAGAATTACCTCTGGCTCAATTGCAGGCACCCGAAGCCTTACTGACTCACCTGCATCAACTGAAGCAGTCGGTAGCAGCTCCTCAATCTGTGACCAATCAAACGACTGTAGTCAACTTGAGTCAATGGTTTGAGGGAGTTTTTGAAACAGGTTGGCAAGCGATTGAAGCGCTGTTAAGTCCGGAAGAACCAAGTATGGCCTTCAGTTTGAGAAGCGCCGAGCCTTCTGAAGCAACTGACCGAGAAACACTAGAAGTTCGGATTAGACGGGCGAAGTTAATTGACTTGGAAATGCAACTGGGCGATGGTTCTCTAGCGCTGCTTGTAGAGGTTAGACCCCCAATCAATAAGTCAACTAGCATTTGCGTACAAGTCCATCCGACTGGCGAGCAGCGTTATCTGCCACCCGCTCTTCAACTAATGGTACTCGATGAATCTGGAGCCATTTTTCTCTCAGCCCAATCGAGAACTACAGATAATTACATCCAACTGCAGTTTAGAGGGGAACCGGGAGAGAAGTTTAGCATCAAAGTGGCTTTGGGCGATGTCAGTATTACTGAAGATTTTCTGCTCTAATGTGATCGAGGAGGAGAAGCTTATTTCTTTCACTCGATCGACTTTACCTGCAGGCTAAACTATTGATTTGTAAACGTTTTAGACTTATTCAGCAACTCCTAAATATTCAATCAGAAATTATCTCAGTCGTTAGGTGTCTCTTGTAATCCTTGACGAATTATATTGCTTTGCTGTTGTTGATTATTATCCTCGCCATTCTTAAAAATTAATACTCGACGAGCAAAAGGAATTTCAATTCCCTCGCGATCGAAAGCTGTTTTAATCATTTTGCGCAACACTCGCTGGATGGGAAGGTGTCTTCCTGGTTTAACTTTGGTCACGGTGCGAATGGTCAGTTCAGACTCGCCAAAATTATCTAATCCATCAACTCGGGTAGGTTCGAGGACGTAGCGGTTAGTTTCTTTTAACTGTTTTCCTACTTCTTCTACGATCTGATAGACGCGATCGAGGTCGGAGTCATAATCTACTCCTACCTGTACCACAGCATAGATATAGTCTTTAGAGTAGTTAACCAGCTTACTAATATTGCCATTACGGATAATATATACTTGACCGCTCGGATGGCGAATGCGGGTAGTTCTCAATTCTATGGCTTCGACAAACCCGCTAGCATTATTAGTCTCGATAAAATCTCCCACTAGATAGTAGTTTTCAAACAAAATAAAAAATCCACTAACTAGATCGTTGATTAAATTTTGCGCTCCTAAACTAACTGCTAAACCCAAAATACCAGCACCAGCTAAGATCGGAGTAGGATTGATGTTAATAGTGTAGAGAACGACGATACCCGCACCAAAGTAGATTAGATATTTCAGACCACTTTGGATTAAGGGGATAATCGTTTGTCTTTTTTGGATTTGGAAATCACTGAGATTCTCGTTTTTGAGGAAAATTTCTTCTACAAATAATTTTGCCACCTCGATCGAGACGCGGCTCATAAAGATAATACCAACTATCTGAACGATCGCCGGCCCGTAATCAGCCAACTTAGCAATTGCTTCTACCTGTTGTAGTGCAACAGTAGCAATAAATATATAGATGACGTATTCCAGACATCGCTTTAAGAAGGGTACTAGGTGACGAAGGCGAGCATAAAATCGCAGTAAATTGTCCTCATTGTAATATTTATCGCTGAGGGCATCTAAACTATCAATCAGGACCGCTGTGGCTTTGACGATCGCTAATCCAAACACCACAATTAGATATATTTTCAGAATCAGGTAAATATTTTGCGGAACTACTTTTGGTAGTTGGAGAAAGATAGTACATTGGGCTAGAGTTAACAGCCAAATGCTATTAATAGAACTCCTATCTAGGAGGCGAAAAAATGCTTCGATGCTCGGATCGTTAGCAGTGATTTGATCGTATTGCTTGGCGCGATCGCAGATTTTGTTTAAGATCGGGTGGATAACTCTAATAACTTGGGCTGCTACTATAACAATCAAGAGGCACTTGCCGAGCGCCCAAGCCAAGTTAATCCAGAAGTCCTGAGGAATGCTGTAAATTAATGCCAGCGTCTCTTGTTTAAGGTTCTTGCCTTGGTAGAATAAATAACCATTAATCCCAATAACCAAAAAACACAGCACTACACAAGAAATAGTCAGTATCAGCTGAATGTCTCGGCGTAAGGTTTGGACGCGATTTTCCTCTCTTTTGAGCCAAGGAATTTTCATTACCTGCTTTAAGCTTTTGAGTGCTAGCCAGTTGAGCAGGAAAAATACCAAGACTAGAACGCCAAGCTCAGCCAAGATAATTAAGATATTTTCCACTTGCTGATACATAAAAATTGCATAATTATTGAAATTGATATCAACTTTCAACAACAGCGAGAAAGTCTTTAACCTTTTGCTCTATCCCAGTAATTGCTGTACCGACTACAACAGCATAGGCTCCTAACTCTATAGCTTTTCGTGCCATTTGAGGTGAAGCAATACCCCCTTCACAGATAACTGGGATATCTAGTTGTTCTACCATCTGGGTAAGAAGGGAATAACCTGGAGGAGAAAGATGCCGCGTAGAAGCAGTATAGCTATAGAGAGTGGTTCCGACTAAATCTGCCCCAGAAGCAGCAGCAGCGATCGCACTTTCTATATTATCCACGTCTGCCATGACCAATTTACCCAGTTGTTGGTGAATTTTTTCGATTAGTTCTGGGACTGTCTCTTGTTGAGGACGTTCTCTAAGGGTAGCGTCAATAGCAATAATATCAGCTCCCGCAGCAGCGATCGCCACCCCATCTTCAAAGCGAGGGGTAATATAAACTTCATATCCTGGTATTGTTTGCTTCCACAAACCAATAATTGGCACATCTGGTAATTGCTGTCGGACTGCTTTAATGTGGTCGGGAGTATCGATTCTTACTCCAGCAGCCCCTTGCATCACAGAAGCTTTAGCCATAGCGGCGATCGCTAGCGGAGCGCGTAAGGGCGAATCTACAGGTGCTTGAACTGAAACAATCAAACTATCTTTAATAGTCTCGATCGAGTTTGACATCCCCTATTAATCTTCTCAACGAACTGGATTCAGATTATATCCTGTTGATTTTGCTTGTAACTAGACATCAGCATATTGATTTTGTCTAATAAACGATTCGGCTGTATTGGTTTGAGCAAATAATCATCTATGCCATGTTTGGAAAAATATTGCCAATCATCAGATGATATTGTCTGAGAAGATAGCAGGATGAGCTTGAGGGTTTTGGTTGTTCTTAATTCCTTCAAGGCTTGACTAATTTCGCCAACATTAGGTAAGTCGCGAGAGATAATCACGCTAGTAGGCTGCAGCAGTTCAATTTGCCTGATAGCAATAGAGCCGTCAATCAACCAAACAACTTGATAATCAGCCGCAGTAAGTAGTTCGCAGATTAAAGTAGCCTCTTGCTCATCTTTCTCGAGCAAAACTACGGTTCCCTTTTCCGCAAAAGGTTGACTTTTAACTGGAGAATGAGGGACGATCTTCGACTTAAAATTTAACTGATCTGGTAGCCAAATAGTAAATAAAGAACCCCGATCTGGAATCGACTCGACTTCAATCCTACCTCGATGCAATTCTACTAGCTGTTGAGTCAATGCCAAACCTAAACCAGTACCTCCGTGGGTACGCTGGCGGGATTCCTCCAACTGCTGAAATTTCTCAAACATTAGGGGGATTTGCTGTTGAGAAATACCAATACCAGTGTCTTCCACTTGAAAGACTGCTTGCTTGCTTTCTCGCCAGACTCTGAGAATTACGGTTCCCCCATCGGGAGTAAATTTAATCCCATTATCTAACAAGTGAACCAGAATTTGTTCGACTCGCTCTCGATCGGCACGAAAGCGATCGCCTATCTTATCGATCTCAATTTGGAAATCTAGTTCGAGATTAATCTGTTTCTTATCAGCTTTTTTTTGCAACTCTTGGATTACTGAAATGGATAGATAGCGAAGGGAAAACTCGGTAATATTTAACAGAGATTTCCCAGCTTCTACTTGAGAAAATTCGAGAATATCATTGACTAATTCCAGCAAGTTTTGACCGCTGTCGTGGATAGTTTGCAGATATTGTCGTTGCTTGTCTAAGGGTAGGGATTGAGTGTCCTGTAACCAGTGTAATAAGGTGCTAGATAAACCAATTACGCAAGTTAGGGGCGTGCGTAATTCGTGGCTCATATTGCCCAGAAAATCACTTTTTGACCTACGGGCGACTTGTGCTGCTAATAAGGCGTCTTTTAATTCTTTGACTCGCTTGTTTACTTGTTGTTGTAAGATATTTTTTTGTTCTTGCAGTTGTTTATAGCACCGAGCTTGATAGATAGCGATCGCTAGGTATTCGGCAACCTGTTGCAGAAACTTAACATCGCCTTGTTGCCACTGACGCGGTGTCCAACACTGGTGGGCAATCAGGAATCCCCAGAGTTTTTGGTGGACAACAATCGGCGCGACTAACTTGGCCCGTACTTCTAATCGTTCCATTAACAAACGCAAGCAGGGAGTTATATTATCAGCTTTATTAAGGTCATCAATAACTAAATTAAATCCCTGACGATATTTATTGCGGCATTGAGGCTTACTCGAGAAGCAAATCTCATCTCGAAAATGAAGAATAGAAGGAATACTCTCGGAAGCACGTGCTTCGTAGGTAACAGCATCTATGAGTTTTTTATGGGGTGAATCTGTGCCTTCGGACTCAAGTTCTACATCTAATTGATAGACGACTAATCTATCTACTTCCAGTAGACGCTGTACCTGTTCAATGGTCATTTTGATAATTGCTAACCAATCCAGATTTTGATTGATTTGCAGAGCCACTCGATCTAGAATTCTCTCTTGTTCGAGTTGATGAGTAAGTACTTCTTGTAAAGGCTGAGGACTAGAAAGACAAGAATAATCCCATGCTGGTGGAGACAAGCTAGAATTCTCGGAGGCGAGAATTTCCATTAATTTGAGAGTAAATTGACTTTGGGGATTGACACACTCGGGCATTTGTATTAATAGTTGATTTATGAGTTTTTGCAGGTAAGTTTGTTGAGTAGGAAGATCGTCGAGTTGTTGGTGGAGTTGGCTCAGGAAATCGACGATCGCTTGTGGAGAAAAAGTTAGGCTTACCTGGTAGGAAGAATCTTCTGGCAGTGATTTACCTACCAATAAAGCGCTAAATTTTGACATAATTAGCACCCGAAAGCGTTCCTGAGGCAATTCAGCCCCTAAATTTCCTCCGTAATCCATTTTTTTGCTAGGAAATAGAGTATTTTCGCTGATTAACACAGCCTCCTCACCCAAAATTTCCGCCATCTGTTGCCAGAGACAACAAAGTCGCTCGAACGTCTCATCAGACAAAGCCTGATGAAAAATGGATGCTTGGGAACTAAACATTTTTTGGCTGCTGCCAAAGAGCAGCTAGACTCTGTTACTAATAGGATCCCCTGTAATTGTCTAAGCAATCTTGACTCTAATTATTTTTAAAGATAAGGAGGTTATATGCATCGGATCGCTGCCATGCCAGGAGGTTGGGATCCTAACTCATCGGGAGTTATTTTTATTGAACAAACTCCCGCACCAATTGTTGTGCTGACAGCAGCAGATACCGACATTCAAACCTTAGCAGCTTCGGTTTCTTGTTTGCCTGATGATTTCCCAGCAATTAGGGCGGTAAATATCTTACAACTACAACAACAGCTAAGTATTGATAACTATGCTGAAAAGGTTTTATCGCAGGCAAAAGTTATTGTGCTTCGTTTATTGGGAGGACGTTCTTATTGGTCTTACGGTTTAGAAGTAGTAAAAGAGATCGCCGAATACTCTCAAGCAGCTTTATTTGTCTTACCTGGAGACGATCGCCCCGATCCCGATTTAATTGATCATTCCACTGTCTCTTTAGCCGCAGTTAACCAATTGTGGCGCTACTTCCTTGAAGGTGGAATTGAGAATGCACTCAATTCATTAAAATTTATTGCCGATCTTTGCTTAGGAAAAAGTTACGATCCCGCTCCACCTAAATCTGTTCCTAAAGTAGGAATTTATACTGGGAAATGGCAAGAAAAGGAGAGCTTAACTCAGGAAATAGACTTTAGAAGTCAATATCTTGATTTTTTTAGCAATAAAGGTAGGAAATCGCCTCAAATAAAAGTTGGTTTACTTTTTTATCGCGCCCATTATTTAGCAGGAAATACTTTACCAATCGACTTAATTTGTCAAGCACTAATTAAAAGAAATTTAGAACCGTTACCAATATTTATTTCTTCCCTGCGCGATCGAGAAGTACAAGCAGAATTATTAGCTTATTTTCAACCTCAACAAGCCACACCCATTGAGATAATCATTAATACAACCAGTTTTTCCCTGGCAAAAATTAATAACTTTCAACAACCAGATCTGTGGCAACAATTAGACGTACCAGTATTGCAAGTCATCCTTAGCAGTAGCAGTGTAGAACAATGGCGATCGAGTTTTCAGGGATTAACGCCACGGGATGCAGCCATGAACGTAGCTTTACCAGAAGTAGATGGTAGGATTATTACTCGCGCTGTTTCATTTAAATCGGTGAAAACCTGGAATCAAGCTTTAGAGACAGATGTAGTAGTCTATCAACCTCTAAGCGATCGCATTGATTTCGTTGCCGATTTGGCAGCCAATTGGCTAAGACTCAAACAAACGCCTCCAGCCACCAGAAAAATCGCCCTAATTTTAGCCAACTACCCCAACCGAGATGGAAGACTTGCCAATGGGGTAGGTTTAGATACTCCCGCCAGTTG
>JBFRWL010000521.1:0-4034 GCA_051439565.1 Prochloraceae cyanobacterium | reverse complement strand
TGGTGGTTTTAATTTGACCGTGACGAATTAGTTCTGTTGCCAGCGATCTAAGTAAAGCCCGACGTTGGTCGGCTGGCAATCCTAGTTCGGGCACTCGACACCGATGACGCATTTTTTGTTTCTCCTGATTATGATTGCTATGATTTAAGAGGTATCAATTAATATTGTGATAATGCCTTGCTCTCCGTTCTGTTCCTGTTCTTGTGCTTGCCTAGAGCCTGGGAAGGAAAGTAGAAAATTTATCGGTTAGGAAAAGGTTGGAGGTGCTAGGTAGCGCGGTTAATAATTGATTTTTTACCTAACACCTGTCTTCACCAAGTAGTTTGCTCTCCAGACCCTAGGTTTTGGCTGATTTTTCGCGAGCCAGGGTAATGCCCAAATGTTTATTTAAGGCTTCGATTACTTCCTCAGCAGATTTTTGCCCGAAGTTTTTGATTTCTAACAGGTCTTCTTCAGAGTAATCGAGCAAGTCAGCAACCGTATTAATTTGTGCTCGTTTGAGACAGTTATACGCACGTACCGATAGCTGTAATTCTTCGATCGGAATTTGGCTGTTGGGATCGGGCTGCTCTACCTCTTCTACTGTAATTGCTTGCAGGCTCATATTTTTAATTGGCTCAAACAAATCGATAATAATTCCTGCAGCTTGAGATAAAGCTTCTTCTGGTTTAAAGCTCCCATTGGTCCAAATTTCTATTGTTAATCGGTCCTTAGCTGTAGAACCGTCAACCCGAGTATCTTCAACGCTATAGTTTACTTTAGTTACAGGCATAAATACCGCGTCAATTTGCAGGAAATCTAACGAAGTTGTTTCGTCTTTTCCCCGCTCTACAGCTCGATACCCTTTGCCTTTCTCAACGCGAAATTCCATTTCCAGTTTGGCTCCCTCTGTTAAGGTAGCAATGTACTGGTTTGGCTCGACAACTTCTACTTCTGAAGGCAGGTCAAACTGACCTGCTGTTACTGTTGCAGGTCCATTGACTACCAAGCGACCGATCTGAGGTTGAGACGTGTAGCTTTTGAGAGCAATTTCTTTCATGTTCAGCATAATTTCTAGCACGTCCTCTCTTACCCCGGCGATCGTGGCAAATTCGTGATTGACTCCTGCAATCCGGATAGCTGTGATTGCTGCCCCTTCTAAATTAGACAGTAAAATTCGCCTGAGGGCATTGCCAACTGTAGTTCCTTGACCGCGCTCGAGAGGCTCTAAGACAAATTTGCTATACTGAATCTGATTTTTAAGAGTTTTAGATTCTACACACTCAATTCTCAATTGAACTTGCGCCACTCCAGTGACCTCCCTTATTCTTAAACGCTTAAGAAACTTTTCAATATACTGTTCCCTAGCTTGCCCCTATACATGGATAAACTACTCCCATTGAGAGGGAGCTTTTACACCTAACAAAAAGTCGCTCTTTCTTTGCTACTTGCTTTAGACTCGACGCCGCTTGGGAGGACGACAGCCGTTATGAGGAATTGGGGTCACATCTCGAATGAGAGTTATTTCTAGTCCTGATCCTTGAAGAGCTCTAATTGCCGTCTCGCGGCCAGCTCCCGGACCGCTAACCATCACCTCAATTTGACGCATTCCTTGGTCAATTGCTTGGCGAGCAGCGCTGTCAGCGGCAGTCTGTGCGGCAAAGGGAGTTCCTTTCTTGGCTCCTTTAAAACCGCTAGAACCTGCTGACGCCCAGGAAATTACATCCCCTTTGCCGTCAGAAATCGTGACAATTGTATTATTGAAGGTAGACTGGATGTAAGCAATTCCATTAGGAACGTTGCGTTTTTGTTTTTTTGCCCCACCTTTTTTGCTTGTTTTTGCCATATTGCTTAGCTACAATCTGAGTGAATTTAAATTAACAAAGTTACTTTTTACCAGGAGCTTTTTTCTTCCCAGCAACTGCCGCTCTTCTACCACGACGAGTTCTAGCATTAGTACGGGTTCTTTGACCTCGCAGTGGCAGTCCTTGGCGATGACGACGACCGCGATAAGTACCAATGTCTACTAAACGCTTGATATTCATCGTTTCCCAGCGTTTCAAGTCACCTTCGACTTGATAGTTGGACTCAACGAACCCGCGCAGAGTAGCAACCTCCTCATCAGTTAAATCCTTAACTCTAGTGTCGGGGTTGATTCCAGTTTTAGCTAATATTTCCTGAGATCTTGATAGACCAATACCGTAGATGTATGTCAGACCTATTTCTACGCGCTTGTCGCGAGGTAGGTCTACGCCAGCAATTCTTGCCACGCTTTTGTTCTCCCTTTTTTCCTTTTGCTACTAAGATTTTGATTCGCGAAAGCCTTTTCTACTTAACCCTGACGCTGTTTGTGTTTAGGGTTAGCGCAAATTACCATTACTCGACCGCGACGTCGGATGACGCGGCATTTTTCACAAATTTTTTTGACAGATGCTCTAACTTTCATGCCTTTTTTGGCTACACTGCAAGCTTATTATTATATCAATATAATGTATTTTTGTCAGTCAATACCTATATTTTTGCCTTGGGGAATTTAGTTAAGCTCAAGGACAGCTTACTTTTTACGCAAACGATAAGTAATTCTACCTTTAGTCAGGTCATAGGGAGTAAGTTCCACTTTGACGCGATCGCCTGGTAAAATTTTGATGTAATTACGGCGAATCTTGCCTGAGATATGGGCTAGTACGTTGAAGCCATTATCCAAATCCACGCGAAACATGGCATTAGGCAGAGATTCTGTGACTGTGCCTTCCATTTCAATTAAGTCTTGTTTAGACAAGGTGTTGCTCCTCTAATCTAGTGTTCGATTGGGAAAATTACATTGCCAGCTAGAGTAAATTACTCGCAGTAGCAATAGGATTGAGCCTAAGCTGTTATTTTCTCAACCTTTAGATCCTATCAAAATTTGCTAGGTGGGTGCTTGCCAGCTAACTTAGGCGGTATTGACAATCTCTTTAAGAGACTCAGTAACTTCTTCAGGTAAGCGATTTCCATCGACAGAATATAGCCGATTGTGAGTGCGATAAAAATCAATTAGTGGTTCTGTTTGCTCCTGATATACTTGTAGGCGACGGCGAATTGTGTCTCGGTTATCGTCTTTTCGTCCTCTTGAGAGCAGGCGATTAATTAAAACCTCTTCGGGAACTTCCAAGTTAACTACGTAAACTAAATAGTTAGAGGATTGATTGAGCTTCCCCAGAAGTTCGTCTAAGAAATTAGCTTGTCCCACATTACGAGGAAAACCGTCTAAAATCCAACCTTTTTGGGCATCAGCTTGACCGAGACGTTGTTCAATTAAATCTAAAATTAGTCTGTCAGGTACCAATTCTCCTTGGTCTACATATTCCTGAACTTTTTTCCCTAATGGTGTTTGAGCAGCGATCGCCTCTCTTAAAATCTCCCCTGTAGAAATGTGGGGTATTTGAACCAATTCAGCTAAAAGCTTAGCCTGAGTCCCTTTTCCCGCTCCTGGAGGACCTAAAAAAATTAATCCTGTCTCATTATTAGTCATTATTTTTCCCTCCCCGTTGTTAGTATTCAGTCATTAGTCCTCGATGGTTAGTTAACAGTTAATTTTCTGTTGGTCGCCAAGCTAGAACCAATGACCTATGGAAAACTTTTAGCTCTAGTTAGTTCCTACTGCTTAACCATACCTTCATAACGTTGAGAGATAACGTAGGTTTGAATTTGCTTAGCGGTGTCAATAGCAACCCCAACTAAAATTAGCAAAGAGGTTGCACCTAAACCTCTAAATGTTGGCACCCCAGTTGCGCTTTCTACCAAAGTAGGTACGGTAGCTACAATACCAAGAAATATTGCGCCTAAAAAAGTCAGACGGTTAATTACCTGTTCGAGATATTCGCTAGTTGCTTTTCCCGGACGAATTCCTGGAATACTTGCCCCCATTTTTTTCAGATTTTGGGACATATCTACTGGGTTAACAATTAAAGAGGCGTAGAAGTAACTGAAGCCAAGAATTAGCAACAAATATACCACCACATAAATCCAGTTTCCTGGTCGCAGCGCATCGACGATACTTCCAACTGCTGGAGAAC
>JBFRWL010000520.1:0-6570 GCA_051439565.1 Prochloraceae cyanobacterium | reverse complement strand
CACCCCCCACACTTCCCACACCCCCCCACTCCCATTCCTCCAGCAATCTAGCACTACCATAACCCCCTCTAGCGCAGAGAATAGCTTTGCATTCTCGATCTTGCCAAGCTTGTGCTAAAGCTTGTCTTCTTTGAGCGTCTGTTCCAGCAAGGTAGCCATAGCAGGCATTGCAATCGGTTCCTAGTTCGACTCGATAGCCGCGCGATCGCCAAATTTCCACTCCCTTCTCTAACTTCTCTGGCTTCCGCACTGCGCCACTAGGAGCAATAACCCGCAATAAATCTCCTGGTTGTAGGGGAGGCGGTAGTGGCAAAGAGTTAGGTTTTGTCATTTGTTGTAATTGAGATTTGACCTTTTTTTTGAATTCAAAATTCAAAGTTCAAAATGAATCCCATTCAGGCTACCCATAGATGTTGAGCAAACCGCACCGAGAAACTAATTAACAAGAGAGTGAAGAATCCAAGTGCGCTATATCCCCAGCGATGATAGCGAGCAAACAAGATCCCAAGAGCTAGATTCAGAGATACAATCCCGTAGGCGAGACGATTGAGAGATATAGTACCTCCAGAAACTAACAGAAGTCCGATGCCACACCAGCCGTAAACCAGAGCAACCCAACTTAGTTCTTGGCGGCAACGCCAGAGAACATAGATCCCCCCTAGAACTGCACCAGCGTTCAGCAGAGGATCCCCAACCATTAACCAGAGAAAAAATAGCAAAGCACAACAACTATAGTCCCAAATGGGGGCACTGATTTGATGGCGAAAACGCCAGAGTAGATATCCACCCAAGCTAATTAAGCTAAATAGGAGCGGATGCCAGGGATTTTTAATTGCACCGTATTTCCAATTAGTCTCACCGATCGTTATTTGCATTAGCATTTTAGTCCAACCTTGCCAATCAAAACCGCTTTCCCTTTGCCAATAGGTATGTTGCACGTTGATAAATGCTAGAGGATCCCCAAAATGTAGCCAGCAATAAAAGCTATAAAAAACTACCCCCGCGCTTCCGGCGATCGCCGCCAGATAGACAATTTTTTTTCTTTTTTCTCGCCAGGAAGCGATCGCAAAAGCAGGAATTAATGCCAATCCAGTGACACGGGTAGCTGTTGCCAGAGAACTCCACACAGTCATCGAGATATATTGGCGATTATCGAAAGCTCGCAAAGCTGCAGTACTAAATAAAAGAAAAACTCCTTCGGTATACACTACTGAGCAGAACAAAGATAACGGGTTCCAAGCTAAGACTGCTGTTGCCCACCTTGCTACTTTATCCCCATGCTTCTTTGCCACCCAATCATAGAAAATAATTAATGCACCTAAAAATGCCAGATTATTAATAATAGTTCCGGAAATTTCTGCCGACAAACCCAGAGTCATCCCTGCCTTCATAGCTAGGGGAAATAAAGGAAAAAAAGCTACCATTGCCCCTGGCTCGCCATAAGTGCCGTCATAGCCATCCTTGACTATTAACTGGTAAAGATTGCTATCCCAGGCAGAGAATACATCCCAACCCCACTCTGCCTTAATTCCTCCCGGCGGAGCTGGCAATAAGGGTGCGACCACCAGCAGTGCCAAGAAAATGATGCTCCGAGAACTCAACCACATAGCTACAGCAAAAGCATATCTTTTTTGCAGGTACAAGGAGATAGTTTGATGGATGAGTTTTTTGCTTTGGTGGGGCGAATTATTGGTAGGATCGACAGGAGTTTTAGTCACTTGCTTCTGGTGAACTGATTTTCTTCTGAATTTTAAATCAGATTAAGCCGCTAAATTTTTTGTAAATCTGGTCTGAATTCTTTGCAGAGGATTGAGCACTCTGCTTCTTGAGAGTCAAGGTTACTTATGCGTGTCAGTTACTCGCCAACTAAATTTGCAGTTAAACCAGAAATTCCAAACAGTAATTGCAGCGATGGCCATTAGATTGGCTGCATAGCGATTAATATGCAAAACATTGAAAAAAATATTTAACAGTAGAACATTCAAAATTAATCCGCAAAGACAGATGACGTTGAATTTTAATAATCGTTGGTATCGCTGTCTGATGCCTTTTTGTTTCTGAGCAATATCTCTAAAGGTCCACAGATCGTTCCACCAAAAATTATTAATTATAGCCACCTCGGCAGCGACAATTTTACTGCTTGTCAGGGACAGTCCCAGAGTAGTGGGATCGCTCAGCAGAAAAAGAATACCCATATCTACTAATACTCCCGTTAAACCCACCATGCCAAAGCGGACAAATCTACCAGCAGACCAAAGAGATAATCTCAATTTCAATAAATGGCGGATATATTCAAAATATTGTTTCCAACTAACCTTGCTTTCTCCCTCCTGACGTTCTTGAAAAACATAGCCTACCTCGGCGATCGAGCGAATTCTGCCCCTAGCTACTACTTCGATAAGAATCTTGTATCCTATAGGACTGAGGCAACGATAAACCATGCAACTGCGACGCAGCAGAAAATAACCGCTCATCGGATCGGAGAGTCTACCTAATACTTCTGGCAAGATAATCAGCCCCAGCATCTGAGCCCCTCTCGATAAAATCCGCCGCATTAAGCTCCATTCACTCACACCGCCTCCATCAACATGGCGACTGGCAACTGCTAGATCGGCTCCCTGTTCTACTTCCTGCCATAGCTGAAGCAATACTTCGGGAGGGTGTTGCAAATCCGCATCGATTACCCCGATAATTTCTCCTCTTGCCGTCTGCCAGCCGCGAATTACTGCTGTGGATAGCCCTTTTTCCTCGACTCGACGCATTACTCGTAATTGAGGATATGCAGGAGTTAACTCCTGAGCAAGTTTCCAGGTGCGATCGGGGCTATTATCGTCAACGACAATTAACTCATACTCTCCGGGAATAATGCTATCGAGCAATTGACTTAATATTTCGACCAGTTTTTGGATATTTTGGCTTTCTTGATAGGTGGGGATGACTAGAGACAATCGAATCAAATCTAAGTCGGATGAATTATCTAACTTAGGCGAATCTGGAATTTGTAAAAGCCCGCGAGGCACCGGCACCAAGGTATTGAAGAGCTTGTAATTCATTTAGTAAAGTTTCTCGACCAGGATTCTGATAACGATCATCACTATCGTGCTTTTTATCCTTATATGGTTGTAGCGACAGGTTAATTTGTCAATCCAATCTATGCTGTAACTGGTCGCTTGTGCTACTTCTTTAAAGGTTTTACCTGGTGCTAGAAGCCAAATTATAGCGGTGTGCAAATTGGTTAAGTACAGTTTTAAATCTCAATTCCTTCAATAAGAAATACCAAGTGTACTTAATAAACCTGAACACCGCTATATCTGTATGAGCGGGAAGTCCCCATCTCTTTATAGGGTATTGTCTGCTTAAATAATATGCAGTTTGAACGGGCGATCGCTTACGGACAATCATCATTTCTGAGCTTTCCGTCAGGCATTCTGGTGTGACAAAATTTAGTTCCGCTCAGGTCGGCTCCTTGTAAGTTAGCACCATAACAGTCAGCTTGACGGAGATTTGCCCAACTTAAGTGGGCGTGATTCAAATTAGCCCCTTTAAGATTGGCTCCCTCTAAATGGGCGTGATTGAGAATTGCACCAGTGAGGTCAGCTTCACTCAAATCTGCCTTAATTAAACTAGTTCGATTTAGGTTAGCTTTACTGAGGTTAGCTTCACTTAAAATACTTCCATTTAAATCAGCCTGGTGCAGGTCAGTTTGGCTCAGATTGGCTCGATAAAGATTAGCATGATTTAAGTTAGCTTGAGAACAGTTAGCGTGATGTAGATCGGCTTTGATCAAGTTGGCTCTAGATAGATTAGTTTGATGCAGATTGGCCTTTCTCAATTGAACTTTACTAAAGTTTCTAACTCCTTGCAGATAAAGTCGCTTCAGCTCGTCAACGTCCATCTTTGTTCACCTGTACCTTTTTTTTCAGTCTACTTTAACTTCGTGAGCGGGAAAGCTCAAAAGAACAAAAGCCAATACTGTTAGGTTAACGAAGGGATTTTTCCAGAATCACCATCAGGAGTCATATATCATACCATTTCTCAAAAGTACCTGGAGAGATAAAAAATATTTTTTATTAATAAAAAAAGCTCAAACCCTTGTCTTCACTGTTCCCTGTTCCCCGTTACCTGTTCCCTAACTTCTCCTAAGTCTCTCGTTATTTTCGAGAATTGGTATTAGCTGTGACTTGTGACCTCTCTCAACCATTTTCTAATTAATTTGACCCACACAAGCATGTCATTGGCAATGGGAACGATATTGCTCGCGTAGTAGGCGACGCATTACCTTGTTAGAGGCAGTACGAGGTAGAGCCTTGACGATCGCCAGATCGCTAATTTTGAATAAGGGGTTGAGATACTGCCGGATTTTAGCTTGAAAGCAAGCCAGAAGAGTTGCTTTATCTTTCTGCAACTCCGGTGCTAGCACGGCGTAGATTACTAATCGGCTTGGACCCCCTTGAGTCGAGGATACGGCGATCGCTGCGGTTTCGCTGATTCCTTCTTCAGCATTGAGTATTTGTTCTATCTCCACCGAACTTACTTTGATGCCGCTCAAGTTCATAGTATCGTCAACGCGACCGTGGGCGCAGTAGTAGCCATTGGGCAAAAGCTCAACTTGGTCGCCGTGACGACGCAAGGGTACTGAAGAAACAGGGGGAGTGGGGTTATGAGCAAAGTAAACTTGGTGATGATTTCGATTTAATAATTCATTGGAGAGACCGATTGAGGGAGGAACGATAAACACCTCACCTTTATCAGCCAAATTGCCGTCCTCGTCGATTATGATCAAGTCCAGACCCAAAGCAGGGGTGGTAAAGCTTGAGGGGATACAGGGCTGCACCAGAGTGCCAGTAATATATGCGCCGCCAATTTCAGTGCCGCCGCAGTATTCGACGATCGGCTTATATCCTGCCAGAGACATCAGGAAAAGCATATCCTGCGGATTAGAACATTCTCCCGTAGAGCTAAAGGCTTTAATAGCGCTCCAGTCTAGTCCTTCCATACAGGCAGTCGTTTTCCAAGCGCTCACCAGACTGGGAACCACACCCAGCATATTAACGCGGGCATCCTGGACAAACTGACCGAATTCCTTCTCTGTAGGCGCTCCGTAGTAAAGGCCAATGGTTGCCCGATTGATAAGACTAGCGTAGATTAGCCACGGCCCCATCATCCATCCTAAGTTAGTCGGCCACGCCACCACATCATGAGGGTGGATATCCTGGTGTAAATACCCATCTACAGCACATTTAATCGGGGTGGTTTGATTCCAAGGAATAGCTTTGGGTTCTCCGGTGGTACCCGAAGAGAAGAGGATGTTAGTGTAAGCATCAGGATGGGCGGGAATAGCATCGAAACGATCGCTAGAACTGAGAAAATTTTCCCAGGTTAAATCCCCAGGGCGCAACTTAATATCAACAGACACACTACTAGCCAGTACAATTGCCCTAGGCGCTTGAGCTTTAACAATTTTACTGTAGAGGGGCAACTGTTTGCCGGAACGCCAGATCCAATCTTGGGTAAAGATCGCCTTCGCTTCCGACAGGCGCATTCGCGTAGCAATTTCCTCAGCAACAAAACTGTCAGCGATCGATACTGCGACACAGCCAGCCTGGATAATCCCCAGGTATATAGCCACCGATTCGGCAGTCATAGGCATGGCAATAGCAAGGCGATCGCCAGGGCGAAAGCCAGTCTCTACCAATCCATTAGCGACTCGATTGCTTAAGACGTGGAGTTCTCCATAGGTGAGGGTAGAAAGCGAACCCCCTTGTGTCTGAAAGATAATGGCGCGATCGTCTTCAGGTGCCTGAAAACAACTCTCGGCAATATTGAGACGGGCATCTACCAACCATTGGGGGAATTCTACACCACGGGAAAGATCGACTATTTTCGTATATTTTTGCTGGAAACAAATACCCAGTCGTTGAATCATCACTTTCCAGAACTGGGCGCGATTCTGTACGGACCACGCGTGAAGTTCTGAGTAGCAATTCACGTTCAGTTCGCGCATTAAAGCAGCTAGATTAGTGGTTTGAATCTGCTCCTCGGAGGGGAACCAGGCTGGGGGTTGTCCCTGTCTCCTATTCCAGTCAGAAAAGGTGGTTTTGTAGAGGAGTTCGTGTAGTGGAAAAGGATGGTTAGGCGTGAGGATTTGTTGTGTTAGATGCTGCCAGCACTCAGCAGCAGGTAGAGAAGAAAGCCATTGATTAATCTGCAGCAGCATTGCTGTGGCGGCAGTTGTTTCTACACCGCAGTTGATAATCTGTTCGAGGGACAGTTGCTTATTCATGGGGTACAGTGAATTTAAGTGACATTCTCCCTGACTGAAGCTTGTCTTCAGTCATGGCTTCATTCCTCTACTGACCCTTTGCTTCTCTCACACTATGCGAGTCATACATCAAAAGACTAAATGTATTATAAAATACTTTTCACTTGGACAAAAAAGAAATTCGCTCTCATCTCCTAAAGTGGAAAAAGCCAATTTTCTTTTAGAGAGTATAAATATACAGACAGTGATTAATCCTGGAAATTTTAACTCGTAGCTATATCGTCAGTTTATGAATCAATATCAAAAAG
>JBFRWL010000519.1:0-4733 GCA_051439565.1 Prochloraceae cyanobacterium | reverse complement strand
TGTTGGATATTTCTCAAAATCTGGTAGCTGTAGTTGGAAGACCAGCAGAAGATTTGGAAATAACCAAAAAACAAGGAAAATGGCAAACCTTTACTGACGGGCAGGGCAAGCGTTATCTACAATTTTCTTTTATCCTACATACTCGAGACTATCAAGACTGGGGCAATCTCGAGCTCATCCGAAACCTAGAAGACTTTGACGATTATGCTAACAATTTGCTCTTGCTGCTGGTAACGGGGTTCCCAGTAGTACTAGTACTACTGCTCATAGTAAGCTGGTGGCTTGCTGGACGAGCAATACAGCCGATTTATCATTCCTATCAACTTATGCAACAATTTACTACCGATGCTGCTCACGAATTAAGGACACCCTTGGCAGCAATTCGGGCCACCGTAGAATCAACTTTAATGATATCCACTCTCGATGATCCCGAAACCAAAGAAAACCTAAAAAAAATTAATCGGCAGAATTTGCGACTCTCTAATTTGGTGGCAGATTTACTCATGCTATGCCGTCTAGAGCGAAGCTTGACAATGAGTTCTCAGCCTCAAATCGAGAAGGTTCCTGTTTGTATGTACGAGCTAATGAAGGATATTACTGAAGATTTCGAGGCTTTAGCTTTAGCCTCCCAAATTGAACTGAGTAACCAAATCTTAGTGGATGAACCTTTGTCAGTAAATGGTAATTACGAACAACTCTATCGCTTGGTTTCTAATTTAGTAGTCAATGCCCTTAAATATACTCTTGCTGGGGGTCAAGTCAAGCTAATTGCCACTCGCCGTGCTGATTGGACCTTCCTTCGGGTTAGAGACACTGGCATCGGTATTTCTGCAATTGACCAAACTAAGATTTTTGAGCGCTTTTATCGCGTTAATAACGATCGCTCTCGCCAGTCTGGCGGATGTGGTTTGGGATTGTCCATAGCCAAGGCGATCGTGCAAGCACACCAGGGCTTGCTGGAAGTACAAAGCCAATTAGGGAAAGGCAGTACTTTTACAATTTCTTTGCCCATAAATAAATAAATATATATATATATATACATAAAGGATTTTAGCAATATCAAACAACAATCAACTAACTATTCCTCTACTAAGAAATAAAAATGTTTGTTAGGAGAAGAATAGTTAGCTTCTCAGTACTTATGGGAAAAACAGAGAGTTGAATTTGTTTGATAAAATAACTCATTACTTGTTGCTTTTAACGAGATAATTTATATTTTTATCGAGGAACTATAAACAAATCTAATCAGAGATAATTTAATGATTTCACCTTTATTTCATAGTTGAGTGAGATTCTATTAACTGTAAATAAATTTTCAAAAAGAATGAAAGCTATAACAAGAGCAAAAACTTTAATTTTATTAGTTTTCCTAGGGGTAACTCTAACTGCATCTACAGCTGTTCGTGCAGACTATCTCAGCAGATCTCTACCTCAAACCAATGTCAAGTTGGCAAATTACCAAAAAGCGATTCAGGAAAAATACGGGATAGATTTGAATAATTTTCAGCAGCAATTATCAGGAGGAGAAGCAGACGAACAACCAATCACCAAATATCGATTGGACCAAATATTATTAGGAATCGCCGTAGAACTAGAGCATACAAATGACAAATATAAGGCTCTAGAAATTACCACAGATCACCTTGAAGAAATTCCTGATTACTATACACGGTTACTCAAAATGGAGAAACAAGCTTTTAAGGAACTGGGGATAGAGGATCCTCATCACCACTAGTACTGCTAGGCGTAATTCAAAAGTAAAAAATATTTTCTGAGCAGTGTTTCTGTCTTTTCTCATCTGTCAACAGTAAAAAAATTTTAGAGAAACAAAAATGAACAAACTATTTCTGTTATTAACTTTGTCATCTTTGATTAGTGTCAGTGCGTCACGGGCGATCGCTCAGGGGACGATTGTTGATACTGACGACCAAAATTTATCTACTCTTACTTTCTCTGAAGGTAGCAGAGCAGAAAATGAAAATGTTGAGAGTCTGACTTTAGAAATACAAGACCAGGAATTTAAGATTGCCAGTGGCGACGGCGATGGCGACGGCGACGGCGATGGCGACGGTGATGGCGATGGCGACGGCGACGGTGATGGCGACGGCGATGGCGATGGTGATGGCGATGGTGATGGCGACGGCGATGGCGACGGCGATGGTGATGGCGACGGCGATGGTGATGGCGACGGTGACGGTGACGGCGATGGTGATGGCGACGGCGACAGCACCTAATCAACAACTGAAGTTTTGCTAGAAGTATCTTCTCAACCAGTCCGGTGACACTCGCTCGAATAGCTTGATAAAAATAGTTATCTAGTGGAGAGCGAGTGAACCGATAATTTCATCCCAGTTATCGAAAATAGATAAAGGCTTAGGTTGAGTTAGGGTGTGGGGTGTAGAGAGAATAAGGGTTTTGAGTTTTTCAATTTAAGTTAAATATAGCAAACGCTCGCATGGATATCTTGACCTTAGATGATACCAAACTAACTGAATTATTGTGTACCGCGATTAATGGGAATGCTAAGACCTCAAAATCAATTACTTGCCTAGGTCCGACTTATGTGGCTCTGCGCCGACAAGGAAATTTACAGCAAGCTTACTGGCGCTACGAGCGAGATTTGGGGGCAATTTTAGAGGGAATTGTCTCCCATATGTGCGCCACCTTTCCTGTATCTCCAACCACTCCCAACCAAGAGATTGATGCTATCGAGCTTGGCTTCACCTACAATTATCGGTTAGTGAAGCGAGGGAATTTTCAGCGGGTCTTTGCCAACGTTCATCGAGGCATTCGCGGTATAGAGCTGCAATATAAAGACAAGACCTTGCGCTACAGTCCTACTAGGGCGCTGGCTGGGAACCTTAGCTTTCCGCGAGCCCTAGACATATTTTTAGCACAAGAATCTCTATCAGCAGATACCTTTTTCCGTCAAGGAGGGATCGTACAAGCTTTCGAAGCACGTCAAGTATTAATCCAACTACATCCAGAAGTCAGTGCTATTACTATGCATCGAGGCAATCGCATCTTTCCTCTTCAAGAACTTTCTCAAGAGGAGCTTGGCGAGATGGTAACGACGATGGCTCATTGGCTCTTTCGTCAAGTAAAAGAGGATGGGCGCATGACCTATAAGTACTTTCCTAGTCGAGGCCAAGAATCAACTAGTAATAACTTAATCCGCCAGTTCATGGCTACCCTGAGCTTGATTCGCTATGCTAAATTTACCAATCGTCCCGACCATTGGGTGTTAGCTGCCCATAATCTCAACTACAATCTCAAAAAGTTTTATCGAATTGAGGGTGAGATCGGAGTCATTGAATACGACGGCAAAGTAAAACTAGGGGCGATCGCCCTCGCTGCTTTAGCAATTTTAGAATATTCAGACCAGCAGGAAGAGGGAAAAATTCCTTCTACCTACGCTGATATCTTTGCTCGACTATGCAAATGTATCGATCTCCTTTGGCAACCCAACGGCTCTTTTCGGACTTTTTATCAACCCAAAAAGCGTAATGATAATCAAAATTTTTATCCTGGCGAGGCATTATTGTTTTGGGCATCTCTCTACCAAAGAGATCAGGATGCCAATCTACTAAAGCGTTGCTACCAGAGCTTTTACTATTATCGAGAATGGCATCGTCAGCATCGCAATCCCGCCTTTATTCCTTGGCACACCCAAGCCTACAGTCTGCTCTATAATGCTACTAAAAACAGCCAATTCCTAGAATTCATTTGGGAAATGAATGATTGGCTGCTATCAATGCAGCAGTGGGATGGAACTAGGTATCAAGATTTGCCAGGAAGATTCTACAATCCCGAGCATCCCGAATACGGTCCCCCCCATGCCTCGTCTACAGGAGTTTACTTAGAAGGATTAGCTGATGCTTATCAATTAGCAATTGGCGTTGGGGATAAAACTCGGACTCAGACCTATGAACGAGTTATCTGGCGAGGAATCCGCAGCGTGCGCCAGTTGCAATTTCGCGATGATATCGATTTTTTCTACATTTCCAAACGAGCCCCCGTTCACGGTGGCATTCGCACCGAAGTTTACGACAATTCCATCAGGGTCGATAACGTTCAACATTGTTTGATGGCACTGTTAAAACTTTATCAACTACCTGAATTTAATCGTCAACCCCCGACCCGAATTACTGTTGCTAACTCGCCTCAGCCGCCTCTAGTTTTCTCAACTCCCAATCTTCCCTCAAACTGGCAAAATTTTCGCTTGCTCGACCCCGAAATCGAGATTCAGCCATTGTTAGCCGAAATCGAGAACAATTCTCATCTGTGGCTTCGCGATACCAGTCGGCAAGACAAAGTTAAAGTACAGCGAGAAACCAATACCATTTATCTGCGCAGTGCGGTTAAACCATTTCCACCAGGGATTACTAGTGCTAATGACGTTCACGAAAGTCATCCCACGAAAACAGCAGAGAAATTCCCGAAGGTATTCAGTTGGGTAAAAGGCTTTACCAAAAGCATCGGTGGGGAGTTAGGAAGAGTAACAATTGTCCGTCTGGCTGCTCATGGACGTGTCTATCGCCATATCGATCGAGGCGCATACTACCAACTGCGCGATCGCTATCATTTAGTTTTGCACAGTCCGGCTGGTAGCCTGTTGGGAGCTGGAGAAGAATGGGTGAGAATGAAACCAGGCGAGCTTTGGTGGTTTGATAACAAGAAACCCCACGAAGCAATTAACGAAGCTGATGACTGGCGCATTCACTTAATTTTTG
>JBFRWL010000518.1:0-4653 GCA_051439565.1 Prochloraceae cyanobacterium | reverse complement strand
AAACCGATCTCCCTTTTTGGTACTGGGAGCAACCCGGTGCTTTTTTTGGTATGCCCTATCAAAATTTTGCCGGCTGGCTAGGTACTGGAATTTTATTTATGAGTGTAGCTACCCTAATTTGGGAACTTAAACCAATAACTATATCCGATAAGAACTTAGACTTACCTCTAGTTATCTATCTTAGTAACTTGGCTTTTGCTACTATCATGAGCCTTGATAGTGGTATTTACATTCCCGTATTTCTCGGCTTATTTTTAGGAGTATTCCCTGCGCTTCTCCTCTACAAATCTGCTCAGTCTGCTCCAGTAGCATCTCAACTAGAAGCTAAAGCTGACAGGACAACTGTTACTGTACCTATTGCATCAGTAGACAAGCCAAGTGAACTTAACAACTATTGACGCTATTGCTCTGAGCTTGCTCCTTGCTCAGGGTTCCGCCACTCTAATTCTGCTGGCTCGTCTTTTGAAAGGGGCTACCCGCCGTCCACCTTTAACAAAAAAAGAAACCACCCCAGATTTACTCGGGAAGGTCAGTATAGTTGTACCAACGCTCAATGAGGTTGAGCGCATTACACCTTGTTTGGAGGGCTTAACTCGTCAAAGTGATGTGGTAAGAGAAATAATCGTGGTCGATAGTAATTCTCAGGATGGTACCCAGGAAAAGGTCAAGCAAGCTAGCCTTTTCGAGCCCCGTTTTCGACTCACAAACGAGCCCCCGCTTCCTGCGGGTTGGGTAGGTCGTCCTTGGGCATTACACAATGGTTTTTTAGAAAGTTCAGAAAATAGTGAGTGGATTTTGGGTATTGATGCTGATACCAGACCCCAACCTGGTTTAGTGGAGACTATAGTTAAAGCAGCCGAGGAGGAAGGTTACGAGCTGCTATCTTTGTCTCCTCAATTTATCCTCCAAAATCCAGGAGAATGGTGGTTACAGCCCGCACTGCTGATGACTTTGCTCTATCGATTTGAATCGGCTGGCGTACGACAACCTAGCCCAGAAACAGTTATGGCAAATGGGCAATGCTTCCTGGTTCGTCGCTCAGTTTTAGCTCAGTTGGGAGGATATAAAATTGCCGCTAACTCTTTCTGTGACGATGTTACTCTCGCACGTCAAGCGGCTAGAGCTGGTTTTTCAGTTGGTTTTCTCGATGGAGCTAATTTAATTCAGGTACGGATGTACGAAGGTTTTCGGGAAACTTGGCAAGAATGGGGAAGATCGCTAGATTTAAAAGACGCTACCTCTTCGAGTCAACTCTGGCAAGAGCTCTGGTTGCTCCTATCTGTTCAAGGTCTGCCCATCCCACTTTCTATGTTACTACTGGGTTTTTTAGGCGCGGGATATAGTTCTCTTTCTCTACTTGCAGCGACCGGTTTAAATCTCTTCTTAGTGCTGATAAGATTTGCTCTCCTCTGGGTCATTGCTCCTTCCTATCACCGTATAAAGCGGTTTTCCCCCGCTGCTCTCTTATTTTGGTTATCTCCTCTGGCAGATCCCCTGGCTGTAACCCGCATTTTCCTTTCTGCTCGACAAAATCCGACTCAGTGGCGAGGAAGAGTTTATGCTGAAAGCCCTTATAAGAATTATCAAAAAAATGGGGAAAATTGAATTATGAATCGCGCTCTCCAAAAAGTGTGTATAGTTACTGGCGGCAACTCTGGCGTAGGTTTGATGACCGCAGTGGGGTTAGCGAAAACTCATGCCCATGTATTTATTGCTTGTCGCTCCACGGATAAAGCAACCAAAGCTGTAGATTATATTCGGCAAACTACCAGAAATTCAAATATTGAGTTTTTACCGCTCGATCTTTCGTCTTTTGAATCTATTCGCAAGTTTGTAGAATTGTTTGACAAAAGAAATCTAAATCTCGATATCTTAGTAAACAATGCGGGTATTTTCAATAAAAGAGGCGTAACTCGAGAAGGCTTTGAATTAATTTGGGGAACGAACTATTTAGGTCACTTTCTCCTAACCAACTTGCTGCTGGAAAAGCTAAAAAATTCAGCTTCAAGTAGAATCATCATGGTTGCTTCTGATTTAGCGGCGCAACCTAAATCGATTAAATGGGATTTGTTAGAGAAAAAGACTCCCATCAACTTCTTAGAAGTCTATGCTGTTTCTAAGCTATGTTTGTTATTATTAACTGCCAAATTGGCCAATAAATTTAGTGGTACAGGTTTGACAGTCAATGCAGTTCACCCTGGATTTGTGCAATCTAATATAACCATTTGGCATCGCCTTAGTAGATATTTAGATGTTGGTCTTACTCCCGAAGAAGGTGCTTTTAGTACTTTGTTCTGTGCTACTTCTTCTGATTTAGACGGAATTAGTGGCAAATTTTTTGATAGTAAAGCTCAAGAAATTCAGCTACCTAACTTAGCGCAATCGAAAGAACTAATTCAAGAGTTATGGGAATGTAGCTTAATTTGGACTGGATTAAATAGTCGCCAAAGCTTAATTCCAGCCGATTATCATGCGGAGGATGGAATTTTTGGAGCATATCCTTTAGCTTTAAAAATTACTGAAATAGACAATCTTACCAAAAATATTTTTGAAACCATCTTACCAAAAGCTCCTACTAAGCTATTAAGAAAGAGTCTTTTAAAATTCCTTTTTAAATTACAATTTGGAGCTCTTATTTTGCTCTTTATTCAATTGTGGAAAAAAGAATTTTATATGGAGCGTCATTTGGATTCTGATGCTGTCAAGAAATTATGTCAGGATGAGAAATTATTAGAAAAATTAAAAGAACATTTAGGTGAAAATATAGTCTTGTGGCGATCAGAAATTTGGGCGAATTATCCCTCTCAACAGCTAATTCCTCTATGGCATCAAGATTCTTATCCCAAGTTGCTTGAAGGAGAGGGGAAAAGCATTAATGCTTATATCGCTCTTACTGAAGTTAATGAATTTAATGGATTTAAATACATACCAAGTAAGTATCAAAAAGACGATAATTGCTGTGTGAAAATGTCAGATCCTTTCAGTGGTAATCATTTTTTTGAAATTCAAGATGAGCTAGAAAAAAAAGCTTTACCAGTTGTACTTCGCCCTGGTGAATTTATACTATTTTCTGACGCTCTTATTCATCAGTCAGTTCGCAATACCAGTGGGCAAGTCCGGCTTTCGTTGACTCTTCGCTTTGTTCAATCAAAGGTCGCGGTTTTACCTGGTTATAGTCCCGTTTACGATCCGGTAGTTAATATTTTTAACCACAAGAAAATCGCGAACTAGCTCTTAAAATTATCGCCTTTCGTGATCGCTTTTCCCCAAGCAGAGCCAGTAATGCGCTGCGTGCACCTACAGGGGGAAAGCAGACGAAGCAAATAAGCTGGCACTGGTTCAGTCGAATGGGAAGCCAAAACCTTGGCCTAGCCTGAATTAAACTGCATATCGGCTCTCCGAGGTGAGTTTTTGAATATGTTATCGGGATACTGGACGCGCTCTCGCTAGCTGAGGAACGGTTTGCGCTCCTTCAACTTTAAGCTGCGCATCAATCCCCAATTGCCATACCATTTGTGTTACCACACCTAAAGCCGTAGTGCTATTGGTTGGCAAAAAAAACTGTTGATGAAATTACTGCTTTGGGGGATCGTCTCCCAGAAGCTGCCCAAGTGACATGGTATGTTTTTACAACACAAACAATTCAAAACGATTATACCCTACTCTTTATGCACTACCTCGTTTTCCGATTCGCGATTGCGAAATAGGCGGTTACACATTTCCAGCAGAATGTTTTATGATTGTTAGTCCTTGGGTTATGCAGCGTAGCTCTAGCTATTTTGCTAATCCTGAACAATTTCAACCTGAAAGAAAGGAAATGAGAGTCATAGTCATACAATCTTCAAATTCAAGGAGCGTTGCCATAGATCATCAACAATTGTTGCCCATTGTTTCTATTAGTGTTTGTAAGA
This sequence comes from Prochloraceae cyanobacterium, assembly GCA_051439565.1. Classification (GTDB taxonomy): domain Bacteria; phylum Cyanobacteriota; class Cyanobacteriia; order Cyanobacteriales; family JBFRWL01; genus JBFRWL01. Next base: position 742 of record JBFRWL010000518.1, on the reverse strand, counting down.
CGCGAGATTCTTCAAGAGTAACTTGTTGAGCGAATAGGGCAATATTAGCGACTTGAGATAGGGCAATCGCTGCCACATCAGCATCTAAACTTTTAACTAAACGGTCAATATTTTGTGGGACTTTTAATGCTGATTTGATTCCCACTAACATTGATTCTTCGATTCCCATTAACTTTAATTTCGGATACACGTCCGACCAATCAACTGAACCATCTTGATTACTTATCTGAATTGCATAAGCGAGGATACGTTGATATTTACTTTCCTGCTGTGGAGGAATTTTACTGCCCTTGAGTTCTAACTCTTCTGTTGTGGAGTCACTACTTTTGAGATTTTGAACGATGTTTTGCCAGTCTTCATCTGTACTGGCCTCTGGTTGGCTTACTGTTAGTGAAACTTGAATTTTCTCTCCGATAGAATCTAGATGTGTTACTTGGGCTTGGACTCCTAAAAAACCCAACCATTTAGCGATGACGTTCACTAAAATTGAGCGCGTAGCTGCACTTTTAGCTAACAATTTTATTTGTGTATTGACCATAGGACGAAGGATTGATGAGAGCATAATTTTTCTCCATTAGGCAACAGGTGACTCTTCGATAGGTAATGTTTCTTTCTTTTTCTTAGAGAATACAGTTATTTCTGCTTTTATTACTATTGTTACCAACCAATAACCGATACTGCCTGTTTCTTATGCTCTGGCGACCCTTCTAAATTTCGACGGGCAGATTGCTCATACACCAGT
>JBFRWL010000517.1:0-5592 GCA_051439565.1 Prochloraceae cyanobacterium | reverse complement strand
TTTGCTATGGAAATACTCAGGAGTTACTCTAATCGTATGCATCTTTTAAAACAAATAATTATTGATATTCAAGGAAATAAAAATATATCTATTGCTGAGAAAATAGAAGAGTAAATTATTACTTTACTTTATCTTGTTATTTCTCGATCCTTATGCTCCTAATCCAGTCTTGGTAATTCAAATGGAACCGAAAATGATATTGCTGACCCCAAATGATTGGTTAGGAATAATTTTCCGACTAGGTTTTGCCTTGCTATTTGGGGCGTTGATTGGCTGGGAGCGTGAAGCCACTGGCAAAACCCATGCTGGGTTAAGGACTCATATGCTGGTAAGTTTGGGAGCGGCTTTATTTGTGTTGGTGCCGATCCAATTAGGTCTGGCTCAAATGAGTCCAGATTCTCTTAGCCGCGTCATTCAGGGTGTTATCGCTGGGGTTGGGTTTTTGGGAGCTGGAGAAATCTTCAGTGAACCTAAGTCAGAATCCACAAAATTCCGCATTCGCGGTTTAACTTCTGCTGCTGCCATTTGGATTTCTGCTGCTTTAGGAGTAGTCGCTGCTTGTGGGCTGTGGCAGATAGGATTAATTGCTGTTTTAATGGCTTGGTTAATTCTGCGAGTGTTGAAGGCAGTTAAAAAAATTAAGTTTTTTGGTAGTTAGAGCTGATTTATAAAAAAATCTTAAGACTAAGTAAACAATTTATGCAAAATTAAAACCTTTATCTTCCTATTAGATAAACTAGACATAGGGTAAGGACAATAATGTTTGACTAGCTCTCCTGCCCGGGTTAGATATGCACGAATTTTAAATGTGATTTATCTCTGGAATAGGTTAAAATCGCCAGAAATTGAGCGTAAATCTAGCAAGGGCTAGATGAAGCAAAGCAAGCTGCAAATTCACAAGATAGATGATTTGTATTCTTGCCAAAAAAACAGTTTTCAACTTAAGCAAATCATCTAAAAAGCAGAGTAACTTTGTCCGCCCCTCTCAAAATGGCGCGCATATAGTTAGCGTTTTAAAAGGAAAAATTGGAGATAAAAAAAGAATTTTAGAGGTGACAATTATGCCACTTACTCGTTGGGAACCTTTCCAAGAACTTGGACGTTGGGAACCTTTTCATTGGGAGCCTTTGCGGGAAATAGAAACCTTACAACGGCAAATGAACCGCTTATTTGATCGCCTAATTCCCAGCGGAAATGGAGAGCATCGTGGACTCGGGTTCGTTCCTTCTGCTGAAATGGAAGAAACAGCTGAAGAGCTTCTTCTGAAACTAGAAGTTCCTGGACTAGAAGCCAAGGATATTGATATTGAAGTCACAGAACAATCTGTTTCTATCAAGGGCGAACGTAAGTCTGAAACCAAGACAGAAGAAAAAGGCATGGTGAGAACTGAATTCCGCTATGGCAAATTTGAAAGGGTAATTCCTTTAGCAGCTCACATTCAAACCAACAAAGTCAAAGCCGAATATCAAAATGGGATTTTACACCTTACTATGCCTAAAGTGGAAGAAGAAAAACGCAAAAGTGTCAAAGTAGAATTAGCTTAATCTTCTTCACCATTCTTTAATCAATATTCCCTAGGAGTAACCATCTGAGATGATGTGGTGCATAATTACAATCAACAGATGGTTATTTTCTGTATTGTATTAAGTAAAATTTTTCAAGCGATGGAACTAAAAATCGGCTGGCTATATCCTACTTTAATGAGTACTTATGGCGATCGCGGCAATGTCATTTGCTTGCAACGTCGGTGTCAGTGGCGTGGAATTGAAGTATCGATAATACCCCTCGATCGCCAAGTCGATGCCTCACAATTCTACCAAGTCGATCTCTTGGTTGGCGGTGGCGCACAAGATCGTCAGCAAGAAATTGTCATGCGCGACTTAAAAGGTTCCAAAGCTGAGGCTTTGAGTAATAAAATTGAGGCTGGTACTCCTGGAGTCTTTACCTGCGGTTCGCCTCAGCTACTAGGTAAATATTACGAACCAGCTTTAGGACAAAAGATAGAAGGTTTAGGGTTACTAAATTTATTCACCAAACATCCTGGTGCCGATGCGCGTCGTTGCATTGGTAATCTAGTATTTGAGATTTCAGCTTCTCCTCTTGCAGAAGAATTAGAAGCTATGCTGGGTGCAAAACCAATAGTAATTGGTTTTGAAAATCACGGCGGTCGTACCTATCTAGGCAAAGTAGAACCGCTAGGTCGAGTAATTAAGGGCTATGGTAATAATGGAGAAGATGGCACTGAAGGAGCATTTTATAGAAATGCAATTGCAACTTACTCTCATGGTCCTCTATTACCAAAAAATCCCTTTATTGCCGACTGGTTGATTAAAACAGCGTTGCAGCAAAAATATCAAAAACCTATTTTCTTAACAAAACTTGATAATTCCCTTGCAGTTGTTGCGCGAGAAGCAATTTTTACCCGTCTAGACTTACCCAGCTTGCGCAAGACCTCTTAAACTATTAATCATGTGAACCTTATTAATATATATCTAATGCAAGATGGGCAACCATTAATCTAATAAGGTTTGCCAGCAACTTAATTGATAACCAGAAATTATGACTGGAAAAATAATAGATAGTGGTGCTCCTGTCGCTCTTGTTCTGATCGTACCAATAGCCTTAGTCTTGGTTGTCTTGTTTACAGCCTGGCCTTTCCTATTGTTGCTAATTGCGCTCGGCATCCTTTGGAAAATCTGGGACAACTACCAATGGCAAAAATTGTCCAAACAAGTTAACCCTTGCTTCTATCAGCTGATTAAAGACAATCAGGGATGCCTTACACCAATCGATTTATCCTTGAAGGCAAATCTAAATGGAAGAGTTGCCAAGCAGTTTTTAGAGAGAAAATCAGAAGAATATGGTGGCCAGCGTCAAGAAATTGAAGACAAAGGCACTGTATATTACTTTCTCACTGCTGGTGCTCTTGGTACCATTTTTGAAGATAGCGAACCCCTCACGGAACAAGAGAGCGAAGAGTTAGCTTCACCAACAACACATCAATTAGCAACTAGCACATCTAAAGTTGTACAGGAGTTGCATCAATCTTCTGCAAGCGAAATTGCGCAAACTAACTCCTTGGAGAATCAAGTAAAGGGAGAAGAATCATTAATCTCATCTCAAGGTGATTTACCAAAGGAGGAGGGAGAAGAATCACTAACTTTGCCGGAAGATTCTTTAGGACAAGTACAGGTTGCAGATAAACAAGAAAAGACTTACCTGTCTCTGATTCAAGCAGAACTTGCCAAGCGTCTCGATGTTAATTCTAGTACCGTAGGTAGACGCAAATCTGACCCTGATTTTCCTGAATGGACCAAAAGTAAAGATCCAGAAGCGATCGCCTGGAAATATATGCCAGACACAAAAGTTTTTGTCTCAATAGATTTCCAGAAATAGTAATTACTCACCTAATAGAGATTCAGTTAATCTCCCGCTGTAACTTGAGTTTAGCGGGAGATTTCTATCTGATTTCGGATAGGTGACTCTTAGGCTTGAGAAGAACAGTCTAACCCCATCTCGAACTGACTTTCATGATTGAAATATACACTGAATTTAACCAGGGGCGAAAATGGTTGCAGAAGTATCGCGGACGTCCCCCTGTATTTGTTTGCATTTTAGGATTTACTGCTACCTGCTTAATTCCTGGAATTTCTGCCGCTGGCGCAACTCCGACAGCAAGGCGATATACGGCCATTGCCGATGCCGAGTTTTTGCTCAACGGACCCCAATCCCAGCCTCATTATCCACTACCCCCTCTGGAGATAGGAGTATCCCCAGCATTTATTTCTAGGGCGGCGATCGCCGCTCTCAACTTCCCAGTTTATCTTTTAAATGCAGGCTTACCCCTAACCCCTGCGGTTCCGACGATCGACTTGAAAGGAATACCGGCCAATTGCTTATCCACTGGTAAGGCTTTGCCTCTAGCTGTCGCCTCTCACTTGCTGTCGGCAGGTTGGCAATGGGGGGAGAAATTAGCTAGAGAGTCTTCAGATAGATATCTAATTGTGGGGGAATGTGTAGTCGGGGGAACTACTACTGCTTTAGCAGTACTAACTGGTCTGGGCATTCCAGCAGCCGGTAAAGTTAACAGTTCTCATCTTCGTTGTAATCACCAGCAAAAGTGGACTCTGGTGCAAGCTGGACTAGCTAGCTGCGGCTTATTGCCCGTAACATCTCCCATCGACCCCCTAGTGTTAGTAGCTGCGGTGGGAGATCCTATGCAATTGGTAGCCGCTGGTATGGCCCTGGCAGCTAGTCGCACTACCGGAGTAATCTTAGCTGGAGGCACCCAAATGCTAGCCGTTTACGCCTTGATGCGAGCAATTAACTCTTCTAGTGCATATCAAGGTAATTTAGACCGTGTGGTGGTAGGAACGACTCGCTGGGTAGTAGAAGACCCTACTGGCGACACAGTCGGCTTGGCCCGCGCCATAGAAGGATTGCCGCTGCTAGCCGCACAACTGAGCTTCACTAATTCCCAGTACCCTCAACTTCAAGCTTACGAGCAAGGCTATGTCAAAGAGGGAGTGGGTGCGGGAGGATGTGCGATCGCCGCCCATCTCTATCAGGGTTGGACATCAGCAGACTTACTGAGAGTGATTGAGGCATTAATGCAGCAATCTGGATTTTCCTTTCTAAGTAGTTGACATCTCCCACCTTTGAAAAGACGGGATTCTAAGCAGATGCTACCAGACTGGCTGAAGCCGTGTCTCGTAGTGCCTACGATAAGATTTATTTAAGCAATTTAAATCGTATCTAGCAATCGTAAATCATTTGATAGAGCGTTCCAAGACTGAGCAGAAATTTTAAGATATTGTAAAAGCTCTATTTGTAATTGATAATTAATCAACATTAAAGAATCGGTAAAAGTCTATTTTACCTCTTATTTGTGACGGGTTTGTTACTTTCTCAAGCTAAATTCAAGACATTAGAGAGAATTTTTGCTCTCAAGCAAAATTTAGAAACACTAAACAATGCAAGCGATTCAACCATGATTGTAGATTTAAAATCCGACTTAGAAAAGTATCAAAATTTTCACCCCCAATTTAGTTTCTATTTTCCTTCACCTCTCGACAATCTAAGAGTTAAAGCAATTGCTAAAAAAGCTTTGCGAGAAGGTTGTTCTGTGGGTTTAGTCACCCAAAATCTTTTAGAAGATTCTACTTTTAAGCAAGTTACTAATAAGTTCGGCAAACAAACAAGTCTCAAACTTGCCTCAGAAATAGTTAAACTTGCTCTTCAACAAGAAGTTAACCAGCGACGCTAGAATTAGCGAGACTTTGTTCTTCTAGATTTTAAAGAGATGAAAACAGATGTATATTCCCTGGAAAAAATTATTTTCTCGTCTAACAATATTGCTAGCGGTAGAGATTTGCTTGAGCTTATTGGGAAGCGATGATCTAGCAGATTACAGTGAGTTTATTTTCGGAAAAAATGGGCTTTCCCAAGCTAAATTATTAGCTAAAAAAGAGTGAAACCTTAATTGCTCTGTGATTTTAGCTATATATTTAGAGCCATTTTCGCTTCTCTACGTTTTTTCCTCAATCATCCTACATTTATGCGTAGTGAATGTAGCGATCAAGTGGGTAAAAG
>JBFRWL010000516.1:0-5934 GCA_051439565.1 Prochloraceae cyanobacterium | reverse complement strand
TTGGGAGAATATATGGCTCTCTATGCGGCAAAAGTATTTGATTTTGAAACAGGATTGCGCCTCATGAAGCGTCGGGGCGAATTGATGGAGTCTTCTACTGAGGGGGCGATCGCTACTCTAATCGGGTTTAACCAGGAGCAACTCGAACAGCAAATTCAACAGACGGCAAATGTATGGCGAGTCAATGACGATTTAACTAATGCTGTTATTTCTGGAACTCCCGAAGCAGTTGAATCTGTTTTAACTAAAATTAAAGCTAAGCGTATTATCCGTTTAAATCCTAGTAGAGCTTTTCACACGCCGTTAATAGCAGCAACAGCAGCAGAGTTTCAGCAGATCCTAGAATCCACCCCCTTTGAATCAGCCGAAGTACCAGTGCTATCGAGCATAGAACCAACTCCTATAGTCGAAGCAGCGCAGTTAAAAAAGAATCTCATCAAACAAATGATTGAACCAGTATGTTGGCGAAAAATTTCCCTAAAATTGGCTGCAGAGGGGGTTGAACGGGTGGTAGAGATTGGTCCAGGTAAAGGACTGACAAAACAGATGAAAAGAATTTGTTCAGACCTAATCTCGACCAACATCAGCAGTGCTGAACAAATATCGACTTTAAAGGTTGCCGAGGGCAATTATCATTTGTTTCTAAAAAATGAGCATGAAAATCCGGCGACAAGCTTTATGGCAACTGCATAAACTACAAGACAATTACATGAGAAATAACAACTAATTAATATACGAGTAGTCTTTGTTAGCGTACTCGATAGTCTTAAGTCGAGTGTCCCTATTAATTTAATTACGCCTAGCTACTTAATAACTGATAACTATGTCACTGTAAAATCACTGAAACCCTTAATTAGTAATTGTTATGAGTAAATTTTGCTTTCTGAAGCTAATACTGTTACTTTGACAGGATTTGATGGGAATCCTATAACTGTAACCCCTGAAATTTATTATCGTGCCAAGTTGCACTCAAAGAAGTAATTCTACGTATAGGAAAAGATAGGGGAAATAGTGAAAGAGGAGAAAAATTAATTAACTTCATCCCTCGATCGCTTTGTTTTCCCCGTCAGATTGCACTTCTGTAGGCAACTGACACATCAGTCAATCAGCAAAACTGTTAGTAATGAAAAAATTATTTTTTGGCAATTTTCGCTCGCGTATGACAATTCTCATGTTGCTGGCAGTTATTCCCCCACTGTTGGCAGCTATCTTATTTCCCAGCATACGCGCCGCTAATGAATTTCGCTCCAACGCTAAAGACGATTTAAAAGAGAATGCTGATTCCCTTGCCGATCACGTATCTAGATGGGATAAGCTGGCTGTTTTGACGCTGCAGAATCTAAGCGTACAGCCTGGTATTGTGAGCATGGATCCCAAACAGCAGAAAGCGATCTTAGAGAAAACAGCTCAAGTTTTCACTCAGATGTATCTAATTAGCACCACTGGTCTGGATGGTATTAACGTCGCTCGTAGTGACAATAAAAAGTTGAAAAATTACCGCGATCGCAAGTGGTTCAAGGGAGCAGCAGAGGGAAATCCAATCACCCGTCAGACTTTGATTAGCCGCACAACAAACGAACCAAGTTTGTGTCTGTCTACGCCTATCAAAAATAAAGTCAAAACCATTCTAGGTGTAGCAATGTTGTGTACCGATCTGACAGAACTCAGTAAAGAAGTGGGAGCCATTCATTTAGGCAAGACGGGGTTTGCCTTTCTGGTAGACGATCGCGGTCAGGCCTTAGCTCATCCAACTCCTAGCTTTTCTGCTCAACTGAAAAACATGAGCGATCGTCCCCCAGTCAAGCGTCTATTAGAAGGAAAAGAAGGTTTTTTCACTTACACAGATGCAGAAGGCGTAAAGTGGTGGTCTCATACTTTGCCTCTAGATAATGGCTGGGGCGTAGTTATTTTGCAGGAAGCAGATGAGGTTCTCAAGGAAGAAACAGCGTTTGTCAGGTCAGCCTTGTCCATTACTTTACTAGCGATAGTAGCTGTTTGCATTCTAGCTTGGTTTACTTCCAGTCGTCTGATTCGACCTATTACTGACCTTACAGTTGCAGCCTCAACTATCTCTAACGGTAAATTCGACCAGAGAGTGAATATTAAGAGTGAAGATGAACTGGGGCTTTTGGCAAGGGCTTTCAATGAAATGGCTAAGCAGTTGCAACACTCTTTTGCTAGCTTAGAGTCTAAGAATCAAGACTTAGAAGAAGCTCAAACGAAACTAGCCGATTACAATCGGACTCTGGAACAAAAAGTAGAGGAGCGTACTAGTCAACTGGCTGTCAGTATCCAGGAAGCTAAAAAAGCGAAAGCTACAGCAGAAGATGCTAATAAGGCGAAAAGTCTGTTTTTGGCAAACATGAGTCACGAGTTGCGTACACCACTCAACGCGATCATTGGCTATAGCGAGATGTTGAAAGAGGAAGCCGAGGATCTCGAGCAAAATGAATTTATCCCCGATCTGACCAAAATTTATGGTGCTGGCAAACACCTGTTGAGTTTGATCAATGACATTCTCGATCTGTCCAAAATTGAAGCTGGTCGAATGGAACTCTACTTAGAAACTTTCGAAATTCTTCCTCTGCTCGACGAGGTAGTAAGCACCATTCGCCCCTTAGTAGATAAAAATGTTAACACTTTAATTGTTAACTGTCCTAAAGATATCGGCACTATGTATGCCGATTTAACCAAGGTTCGCCAAAATTTATTTAACCTGCTCAGTAATGCTTGTAAATTTACTGAAGGAGGCAAGATTACACTGGCGGTAAGTCACTATGTTGAGAAAAATCAGGATTGGATTAGCTTCCAGGTAATTGACACTGGCATTGGCATGACTGCAGAGCAAAAGGAGAGACTATTTAAAGCTTTCACCCAAGCCGATGCCTCCACCACTCGCAAGTACGGCGGTACTGGTTTAGGATTAGCACTGACCAAGAAATTCTGTCAAATGATGGGAGGCGACATTAGTGTAGAAAGTGAGTATGGCAAGGGAACTACCTTTACCATTCAGTTGCCTACTCATGTAGTAGATACCAAGGCCGACTCTGCAAATCCAAGTAATGAGAAAGATATTTCCTCATCAGATAATCAGAGTACAATTCTCGTTATTGATGACGACCCAACTATCCACGATATAATCGAACGTTTTCTGAGTAAGCAAGGTTTTAAGGTCAAAACTGCTAGCAGTGGCGCAGAAGGAATTCGCCTCGCTAAAGAAATACGTCCACATGCAATCACTTTAGATGTCATGATGCCTGGAATGGATGGCTGGGCAGTTTTAACTAAACTTAAAGCTGATCCAGAAATAGCCGATATCCCAGTGATTATGATGTCGATCGTGGATGATAAAAACTTAGGCTACGCTTTGGGTGCTTCAGACTATGTTCTTAAACCTATTGAGCGCCAGGAATTGATCAGCGTATTGCAAAAATATCAGTTAGATCGAGCCGCTGATTTAATTATGGTGGTAGAGGATGACTTACCCACTAGAGAGATGATGCGCCGCCAATTGGAGAAAGCAAATTGGCACGTAATTGAAGCGGAGAACGGACGCAAGGCCTTGGAAATGATCACAACCAATCTACCAGGAGCGATCATCTTGGATTTGATGATGCCAGAAATGGATGGATTTGAGTTCGTGCACCGACTTCGTCAAAAGGAGGAGTGGCGTTCAATTCCAGTCATTGTCGTGACAGCGAAGGAGCTAACTAAAGCAGATCGCCAAAAATTGAATGGATATGTAGAAAGTATTTTTCAGAAAGGTTGCTACGATCGTAAAACTTTGCTGGGAGAATTAAATCACCTGCTCTCCGAAGCAATTGTCCGCCACAGTAGTTCTGAACCAATCGGAGAAATCAGCAATGCTTAAAATTCTGTTAGTCGAAGATAACGAAATGAATCGGGATATGCTTTCTCGTCGCCTGAAGCGTAGGGGTTACCAAGTGGTAATTGCCGTTAATGGTTCTGAAGGCGTGTCGATGAGTATCTCAGAACATCCCGATCTGGTCTTGATGGACATGAGCTTGCCAGTGATGGACGGCTGGGAAGCAACGCGGCAACTTAAAGCTAATGAGCAAACTAAGTCAATTCCGGTGCTAGCTCTGACTGCCCACGCGATGTCTGGCGATCGCGAGAAGGCTTTAGAGGCAGGCTGTGATGACTACGATACTAAGCCGATCGAATTGCCTCGATTGCTGAGTAAAATTGAAGAGTTATTAGCTCAAGATAATCAATCGCCTGTAGAGGAGGTTAGTAGTTCGGCAACAGTTGAGGAAATTGCAACTGCAAGCGACTTCTCAGAGGAGAATAATAACGGCAAGCAAGTAGCCGTGCAAGGCACTATCTTAGTACTAAATGAAGATGAAACCAACCAAGATTTACTCCCACAGCAGATAGAGGGACTAGGTTACGCAGTAACTGCTGTAGCAAATAGTCAGGAAGCGTTAGAGAAGATCGAACAAGAAAACTATGACCTACTGCTTCTAGATACCACCATCTCAGACACCGAAAGTTGCGAGCTGCTAGAGTTACTAAACACTAGTGAAGTTGGACGTAACCTTCCGGTGATCGCCATGTTAGCCTGGGACCAAATCGATAGTGCCGTTAAGTACATCAAACGCGGGGCAGTGGACTATCTGCCCAAGCCGTTTAACCCGACACTTCTGCAAACTAGGATAAGTACTTGTTTGGAAAATAAACGTCTGCGGAACCAAGAACTAGAATACCAGACAAAACTATCACAGACGAACGTAGAATTAGAACACAAAAATAAATTGATTCGCCAGATATTTGGGCGTTATCTGAGTGATGAAGTCGTAGCGGATTTGCTCGCTAGTCCTTCGGAATGGAAACTCGATGGCGAGAAGCGCCAGGTGACTCTAATGACTGGGGATTTAAGAAGATTTACTCTCAGAGCAGAACAACTCCCTCCCGAAAAAGCGATCAAACTCCTAAACCTCTATCTTAAATCGATAACAGAGGTAATTAGCCAATACCAGGGAACCATTGATGGGTTCTTAGGAGATCTGATTTTGGTTGTTTTTGGTGTCCCCAATTCAACAGAAGACGATGCCAAAAGGGCTGTCGCTTGTGCAGAAGCCATGCAGTTAGCCATGGCTTCTGTTAATGAAAAGGTTAAGGAGTGGGGCTTGTTGCCACTAGAAATGGGCATCGGCATCAATACAGGCAAAGTTGTCGTCGGAAGTATGGGCTTAGGAAAAAATACTAAGTATGGCGTGGTCGGTCGCCAGGTAAACTTAACTTACTCTATTGCCTCCCATACAAAGGGCGGTCAAATTCTTATTTCTAAGCAAACTTTACAAGATGCAGGGTCAATCGTAAAAATCAAAGGTCAAAAGCAGATACAACCTCAAGGAGTTAAACAACCTCTGACTATTTATGAAGTTGAAGGCATAGGCGCAGAATACGACCTCTTTTTCTCTCCAGAGGCAGGAAAAAACCAGACAGTAACTCGCAGTTAATCTGCAGACAAAGCTCATTCCAGTGCTCGCCTTGACCTAATGTGCAATTTTTAGCGAGCACCAAAGCTAAATCATCCTGAATTACAAACATCACAATGTTGATAGACAGTCACCCCCAGCGAGCTAGGCTGGCACATCTGAGACATGAAATCGGCACGCCCATCAATATCATCATCGGTTACAGCGAACTGCTTCTAGAAAGACTGGAAGACTTAGAACCGCAAGAAACCCAACCTTTAGTTCGTGACCTGGAGAAAATTCATAGTTGCAGCAAGCAACTTCTCTCCCTGCTTAAAACCCTTTTAGGTTCAGCCAAACTAGAAACAAGTCAGTTTGAGGGAGATCTCAATACTTTGCTCCAAACGGCTTGCGTAGAACTACAGCCACCTGCTGGGGCAATTATCGACTATTGTGAAGAACTTTTAGAAATAGCCGCAACAGAGCTAATAGC
>JBFRWL010000515.1:0-2838 GCA_051439565.1 Prochloraceae cyanobacterium | reverse complement strand
GCTTTGCTTTAAGGAACAGGAAACAATAAACTGTATCTCATGAATCTGAGAAACGCTATAGATCAAATCTAAAAGCTTTTCAAATCGGGGTTTTCTTGGAATTTTTATGTCTTGAATCGAAATTGACGGACTACTACCTCGCACCTATCTTTACACTTAAATAAATTGAGCAAGTAAAATCGATGAGAAAATATTGGCAAGCCTTGATCGCTTTTGTTTTAGTAATCTTGCTGAATGTCATAGCTAGCCCCTGGGTTCATTCCCAAATAGATGGCTCCCAAATAAATGCCCCCACTGGTGACAAAATCGATGGTTTTCCCGTGCTTCTGGCGGATGAAACCCTCTTCTTTATCCAAGCCAATATCGGTTCGTTCTCTTCTGAAGAACGGGCACAAACCATCACTAATCGACTGCAAAAAATTGCCGAAGATACTTCTGTGGATCTCAATTTACTTAGACTTGAAGAACAAGAAGTCACCACTAATATTGTCATCGGTAACAAAATCCTCGTCACCTTGACAGAAGCCGATGCCAAAGCCGCCCAGATAACCAGAACGAAACTAGCCAATGAATATCTGGCAAAAATCCAAGACTCCCTCCAAATCTACAGGCAAGAGCGCAGTGCTAAATACCTAATTAGATCGGCTATTTACACAGTCATTGCCACGGTCGTATTGGTTCTCATCCAGCTTATTTTAAATCAGATTTTCCCTCGATTCATTCGACTGCTTGATTCTTGGCGAGAGACGCGCATTCCCAGCCTCAGAATTGAAAATGTGGAATTAATCAGGGCATCTCGATTAACAGATATTCTCATTCGCTTAGTCCAGCTCATTCGCTGGGCGGTAGTGCTGTTAGTCCTCTACATCTATTTTCCTTTAGTCTTGAGCTTGTTTCCCTGGACAAAACCACTAGAACACCGATTCAGTAATCGAAAACTAGGCAGTGCCTGATTTTGAAGCAAATAGCTCTGGGTCGTCTTTCAACAGTCTTACCAGTACATGAAGATTATGAACAACCGCCGTGCGACGTAAGTCGAATAAGTTTTTTCGCACGCCGATGTAACGAGCTTTATCACCTTGCCAGCGACCAATATGTGATAAGCTATGCTCGACAGTTACTCGTTCTCGTAATTTAGCCCGACCCTTTGGTGTTAATTGACGTTGGCGTAACTCAGCAATGAACTTTTCATCAGGATGAATAGAAATACTCCGTCCTTTCTTGCTGGTGGTACACTTTTCTCTGAGAGGACAATTGAGACAGGTAGCTTTAGGAAACTGCACTTTGCCTCCCTCACGGAAGGTTAAGCTGACCTGATTAGGACAGGTAATCGTCCCTGATTCCCAATCTAAAACAAAAGCAGATTTGGCGAATTTATTGCCATTAGATACCCGCCAAGCTTTACAATAAATGGTCAACTGTGGGTCTCGATTTTTGACCAAAGAGCTACTCAGGTAAGCTCGGTCAATGTGTAACTCGCTCAACTGAGCTTTTTGATGCTCCAAGTCCACAGCGATCGCTTCAGTCACGGAAGCCTCTGGCAGGTTAGCACTGGTAAGACCAACAGCTCTTACCATTCCGAGATCTAGATCCTTGAGAATATGACGCTTATAACCATCAAACCGTTTGGTGCGATTTTTGCGTCCATGACGCATTTCTTCATCTTCAATCGCAATCCGTCGGTTTTTAGCGACCCCTTTTCTTAGTTTAACTTCACCCTGCTCATCTACTTCTACATCTTGTGCCTCTATTTGTTGAGCAGCTTCGAGGCTGGAGAGAACCACTGGATGAGACTTGGTTTCCGGTTCTAACTCTAAGTGGATTTCCACTTGAGATAATACTCCCAACACCATACCTAAGGCCAAATTTCTCTCATCGGGGTTCTCCCAATTTAAGTCTAATGCTGCTTTCAAACTTGGTCCTGTGAGCAAGTCAGCTTCCATCTCAGAAGCTATTTCCGTCAACTCCCTCCCCTGTTGACGAGCTATCACGCTCAACGCTTTTTTGAGAGCGTGTCCCAATAAATTATAGGTGTCTTCTACCTTAGCTGCTCCCCACAAAGGAGAAGAATCTAGTGCCGCTCTTAATTGTCGCCCGCCAAACTTTTTGGTCTGAAAAGCTAATTCTACAGTTCTTTCAATTAATCTTCGATCCAGTTGATGAATGATTAAAGCTTGTCGGAATCTCACCAAGGTTGCTTGAGAAAATGGCGCTTGTTCACAGTCGAGACAATCTACCACTAACTGCCAACGCCGATCCATTGTCAGCGCTTCAATGGCTTCAGCATCCGAAGCCTTAGTATAAGCTTGTAAGATTAATGTTAAGGATAGTTGGGCTGGTGGCACAGGAGGATGACCCTTGACCGCTTCGGCGTACATTGTTGATAGTTCTTCTTGAAATGCCTCGTCAAACAATAAGTGACGAATTTCCCGTAAAAAGGTAAAGAGTTTGGCTTTCTTGATTAGTTTAACGATTTTTGCTTCCTTCTGTGACAATTCAATAGGTGGATTCCAAGGTTCTGGTCGCATTTGCTTCTTCTTGATTATCTTGATCTTGGTTATTTTACCGCTTACTTTTTCCGACTCACAAAATTTGTCTCAGGAAACGAGAATGAGCCTATTTTAATCAAGAAGTTATTTAATTGTTATGAAGAAGGGGTTCAAATCTCTCAACAGTACATTAGTCCTGCTTTTTGAATACTGAATCGGTGTTCTAGGCAACCGAGCAAAACCAGCCTGCTTGAGTACAAGGTAGATCGTACTCTCCGACAGGTCTAACTCAAGGGCATCCAACTGTGCCTTGATTTCAGGAACCGATAGATATTGCTTGCGTAGCTTG
>JBFRWL010000514.1:0-2819 GCA_051439565.1 Prochloraceae cyanobacterium | reverse complement strand
CCTGTCCCTGGTTCGCTGGGGGGGGGCGAGGGTGGTAGCTCGCCGCAAGTGCCAGCCAAAGATCCTGTAGGGAATCCAGACAGCAATCAGCAGAGAAATTCCTAGACTAATCCACTGCCATAGGGTCTGACCCCAATGACGAGTATTCAACCAACTCGGCAAATTCAGAAACCATTTGTTAACTTTGGAGCCACCGACGCCTGGGGTAGCGACATATAATTGGTAAATTCCTTCCGTAGCGCCGGGTTTGTAGGGGAGCTCCTTGACCTTCTGATAGAATTCATCGAGCCGAGCAACTGTCGCACTCGAGAAGAGGAATTCTCCGGCTCTGGGTCCCGACTCGACCTTAACGATGTCGATTTCTGTCTTGGGAAGGGTCCATTTGGAAAATTCTTTGTCAGCAGCGACAGCAGAAGCATCGGGGATCCGATCGTAAGGTGGTACCTCAATTCGGTCAAGAATCTCCTTCAGCAGCAGAGTTCCTTCTTCTGCTACATCCTCTCGCAAACGCTGGGGAATCTCACTCAGATTTAGACAACGCTGGGCCCGTTGGAAGAAAATTTTGGCTTGTTTGGAGTACTCGCTAACTTGGACCGATTGGTGCGCTCTGTTGACATTCTCTACAAAGCTTCTCAGGGTCGCCTGAGGACTAGAAGTATCTGGAGGTGCCAGGGGATGCTTAATTGAGGGAGCTGCGGTAAGAGAAGTTTGTAGCAGGAGTAAGGCTAGTCCCAACAGAACTAATTGCCGCAATTGCCGCTTGAGTCTCGTAAGTTTAGTATTGAACAAAAGCTTTACTCTCGTTAAGCTTAACATCAATCGTTAGATGATTAGTTTTAGAAACAGGAAAGGAGAATTTAAGTCCTGCGGCGATCGCATACGACACGAAACCCGAAGTTGAGGTAGTTGAAGTCGCGATCGCTGAGGAGGCGGTCAGCGGAACGGCAATAATTAGGAATGAGGCCCCAGGAACCGCCGCGCACAGGAGACATCTTCTTATTACCACCAGTTGTCCAAACACTGCCATCAGATGGCGCACCTTTATAGTTGTCATGCCAAGTATCGGCACACCACTCCCAGATATTGCCGTGCATATCGTACAGACCAAAGGCATTGGGCAAAAAACTACCTACATCAGTTGTTTGTTTTCGATACTCTCCTTTTGGCTCAGAGGCATAGGTATAGTTGCCGTTATAATTGGCTAGTTCGCTGGTAATCGTTTCGCCAAAATGGAAGGGTGTAGTTGTTCCAGCACGAATTGCATATTCCCATTCGGCTTCGCTGGGTAGTCGATATTCTCGTCCTGTCTTTCTAGATAGACGCTGGCAGAATTCAACTGCATCGTACCAGGAAACCATCTCTACTGGACGGTTATCGCCTTTGAATTGTGATGGCTCTTTCTTTAAATTGCGCTTGACTTTAGGTAGATTAGCGATCGCTCTCCATTGTGCTTGAGTCACTGGAAATTTGCTCATGAAGAAAGACTGAAGCGTTACTTGATGTTGAGGTCTTTCGTAAATGCTACTCCCCAAATCATTTAGACGAGCGCCCATCACAAATTTACCCGATCGAATAGCAACCAGATCTAGGGGTATACCATTACCCAGAACTTCAGTAAAATAGCCAGCTTTTTCAGTTTTTCGCTTAACTTCTTGACCAGCGGCATTTACAGTCACTACTTCAAATTCAAAGGTGTTAAGTGATGAAATGACCCTCAGCGGCGTTCCGGTTTGAGGAATTGCTTTTAGAGTTGGAATTTTTGTCAGCATAAAAATGAATTAAATTCCTACGATTTTTGTCGTATTTTCTCAATACATTACCAACTAAGATTTTTGAGATTTGATTATTTTCAATTAATCTCAAAATACTTGCAGCTATTAAGATGACATGCATCTAAATTGCCTATCATTCTTAAGCATTCAGGTTTTGAATAAAGTCAAACAGCATTTTCTTGATTTTTATCAGATTGGCTTCAAGGTTTTACTGAAGGGTAAAAACTTTCGGCTTTCAGCTCTCAGCTTTCAAGTTATTGGTAAGCCATCAAACTCTATTCTCTAATGTTGAACTATGATACATAGCCAGCATAATTAATTCGGAAGGAATCCAAAATTCTTGTTGTTAAAAATTTATTGAATTCTCGATCATTTTTGGCTTTAATGAATTCTTGCAAACTTTTTAACTCTATTCAACCTTTAATATTGCATATTTAACTAACTTTAATCAAGCTCTTTTTAAGTTTCTTCAATTTTAAAAAAAATGGAAATGAATTTAAATGAGTTTTTTGTTCTGTGCTACAGAAAAATCCAGACAATTCTAGGTGTCTAAGGTTTAAAGCCTTATCTTTTCCGAGCTCGATATTTTTTCTAACTTGCCAACTTTTTGGAATAGTTAAATCGGCAGAAAAAAACAATTGACTTGAATATTTATAACAACCAGTGAATCCTTTTAAAATTAAGAATAAAAAGTCACAAACTGGAAACAACCTTAGTTACTTGAATTTCCTTTTTTTTTAATAGGTTGATTCTTAGAGTTCTTAACTCTGGCAACTAATTTATCTATTTAGAGTTGGAAGATTATTCAAGAAAAAATCAGGAGAGTAGCGATGGTAGCAACGCCGATAAAAACAGAAAAGCGGCTGACAATGCAAACAGTAGAAAACGTTGCGGCGGATACGACAGCAATTCGTTCTCTCGACTGGGATCGCGATCGTTTCGATATTGAATTTGGTCTGCAAAACGGTACAACTTATAATTCTTTTCTCATTCGCGGCGACAAGATAGCTTTAGTCGATACCTCCCACGAAAAATTCCGTCAATTAT